>DATFFO010000161.1:0-6857 GCA_035250025.1 Acidimicrobiia bacterium | reverse complement strand
CGGGTCGCGCCCGCCGATGACACCGGCGATCGCCAGCCCGAGGTTGTTGAAGAAGGCGGCCACGACCACGCCGACAGCTGAAGCGAGGGCCGACGTCCCAATGAAGCCCGGTCGGGGCGCAAGCCGCGTCCGCACCGGAGCGTCGATAACCGTTTCCACCGCATAGGTATCGGCATTTCCGACCGGCCTCCTTGAGTGGTTGCAGAGACGCCGACACGGGCGGCCCCGCCGCGGCGTACCCTGACCGCCCGCCAGCCGTCCATCGACCAAGAGCCGTTCCACCAGATGACGATCCCGGAAGCCCCCTATCTGCCAACCGACCGACCCGACGTCGTGGAGTCGACCCCGCTGGCCCAGGCGGGCTGGTATCAGGACGGCCAACACGGTGGCGTCGTCGCCTCCCTTCTCGGGCGGGCCATTGAGTCGGTGCCGACACTCGAGCCGATGGATGTCGCCCGGCTCACTGTCGAGCTGTTCCGGGTCGTGCCGATCGTCCCCCTGCGCAGCACTTCCCGGGTGGTGCGGGAGGGCAAGCGGATCCAGCTGGTGGAGGCGTCGATCTTGGACCCCGAGGGAACGGAGCTGGCCCGGGCCGTGGGCCTCCGCTTGCGGCGGGCCGATCTCAACCTCCCGGAAAGTGCCACCACCCCGCCGATCGATGTGCCGCTGCCCGGCGAGCTCGACTCGCCTGACATGCGCCGATGGGGCATCGGAGGAAGCGATCGGGTGCTCTATCACCGCCAAGCGGTCGAGGTCCGTGAAATCGACGCCGGCTTCGCCGGCCTGGGGCCGGGGGCGATGTGGATGCGCGTCGACCGGCCCCTGGTGGCGGGAGAGCCGGTTAGTCCCCTCACCCGAGCGGTGGTGACAGGCGACTTCGTCAACGGCCTCTCCCGGATCGTCGACCCCTCCGAATTCGTGTTCATGAACGCCGACCTGACGATTCACATGCATCGAATGCCCGCAAGCGAATGGGTAGGCGTCGAAGCGGTGTCGCGCCTCGATCGCGTCGGACGAGGCGTGGCCAGTGGACGCTTGTTCGACCAGACAGGCGAGATCGGGCGATCCACTCAGACGCTATTCGTGGCGCCTCTGCGTTGAGGGTGCATCGACCCACACTGGGTGTTGGGGTATGCACGCTGAACCGCGGGGCATCTCCTGAGGCCGAATACGTCACCGAACTTCCGTCCTGGACCACTTTGGTGCTCTTCGGGCACTCAGGTCAGCACGAAGGCGGCCCCCACCGTCCAGGCGGCGAATCCGGCCAGGCTGAGGGCGAGCACCAGCGCTGTCCGTCTCCAGTTCAGGCCGATGACCAGCGCCACAGCGAGCCACACGATCGCCACCACGATGCTCCACCAGGTCGGCGCCAGCGGAACCGAGGCGATCGCCAGGACGCCGACCACGAGGTGAAAGCCGCCCGCCACGACGGCGTAGAGCAGCTGCCGGGGCGTCGGCTCAGGCATCGAGAAGACCCGCCGCCGCGCCTGCCTGCCGGTACCAGTCGGCCAGCGTAACGACCGTCTCGTGGGCGTTGAGGCCGCTCGGGTTGGGCACGACCCACAGCTCGGATCCGTCCAGCGTCTCCGGTTGCGGACCGAGGATGGCCCGTGGCCGGGCAAAGGCGACCCGGTACGCCGTTACGCCGGCTACCGCCACAACCCGGGGCCGGTGCTCGGCGATCGTCCCCACGAGGCGTTCGCCGCCGCGTTCCAGCTCGGTCCGCCCCAGCTCTCCGGCGCGAGCCGTGGCGCGCGCGACGAGGTTGGTGATCCCGAGACCGCGCGACACGAGGTGGGCGCGGTCTTGGTCATCCATGCCCGCCGCCGGATCGATCTGCCTCTCGATCAGCCCGGCCAGGCGGAGCGCCGGGTAGAAGCGGTTGGAGGGATGGGCGAAGTGGGTCTGGGTGGCGGCGGTCCACAGTCCCGGGTTGATCCCTACGAACAGGAGACGAAGGCCCGGACCTATCAGGTCGGGCACGGTGGCGTCGCGGAACGCCTCCAGTTCGGAACGTGTGAAGCCCACCCGGGGACGGTAACCCTCAGCGGCGCTTGCGGCGCATGAGGCGTTCGAGCGTCTCCGAATCCGAGACCACGGGCGGTGGCGCCCGCTCGGTCTTCGCTTCTTCGATCACCTGCTCTATTCGTCTCCGCTCCCGCGTCCGCTCGGTTCGAACTCCCTGGCGCCAATCCCCCACGTCTTCGGTGGAAAAGACGAGACGGCGGAGCGCCACATCGGCGAAGAACAGGGCCAGGGCAGCCCCGACCAGCCACGCTGTGATCGGCACGAGAGCGTCGCCCCGGGCAGGAGCCTCGTCGAAAGCCTGGGCGGAGCTGATGTCCATGCGGCCACCGGTGGCGTCGGCGACCGCGCCGACCAGGGCCAGGTCGGGCTGGCGGAAGGCGAACTCCTCCGCATAGCCGGACACCGCCCCGGCGCTCGCCACGAGACCGCTGCCGTCGCCGCGTTCGAGCGACACGGCCACCCAGTAGGCGCCGGGTTGGGAGGCGGCCATAGAACCGGCAAAGGTGGACTCGCCGGTCTGGGTCAGCGGGACAACCTCCGTCTCGCCGCCCGGTGTGCGCACCCGCGCCACCGCGGCGCCTTCGAGAATCGGCTCGTCGGCGTCGAAGGTGATCCCGAGCGTCCCGCCGTCGATCGTCACCTCGGGAGGGAGGTCGCGACCGGCGGGAAGCACTTGGCGCACGACCTTCCCCCAGAAGTCTACGAACCCGTCCCAGGTGACCCACCCTGCCGACCACCGCGCCGTGGCATCCGACGTCCAGGCTGTCGCCCTCCCGAGACCACGCTGCCAGCTGGCCAGCAGAGGGTCACCCGGCCCGATCTGAAGGGCCGTGGAAGCCGTCGGCTTGGCCTTGGTGGCCACGTAGCCGAGCAGCGGAGGTGTGGCCTCGAGGCCGGCGGTGACGGGAGAAGTCGCCCCCAGGGCGGGCAGGAATGACCCTTCGTTGATGAGTCCCCGGGCGGCAGTAAGGGTTTCCTCCACGAAGATCTCGGGGACCGAAGCCAGGTCGGTGCCCGGGTAGAAGCGTCCACCTCCGACATCGGCCATGCGGCGCAGGGTGGCCCCGGATCCTTCGCCGGTGCCGAGGACCGACAGGGTCACCCCGGCGTCAGCGATCTGGCGGGCAAGCGGGACGAGATTGGCTTCGTTCGGATCCCAACCGTCGGTGAAGAGGACGATGTGGCGCAAGGAACCATCGACACCCTGCAACTCGTCGAGCGCGGCCTGGAGCCCGCGGGCGATCTCCGTGTCGCCGTTGGCGACGATCGGGGCGAGAGCCGTGGTGACGGTGTCGGCGTCCGGCTTCGTCTGAAGGGGCAGCACCCAGTCGGTGCCCCCGGCAACCGTCACCACACCGACGGAGTCCTCGGGAGAGAGGGCCTCGATGGCCGCCGCCGCTCCCGCCTTGGCGATGTCTGTCTTCGGTGTACCACCTTCGGAGAAGTCGCCCTGGCGACAGTGGCATGCCCCCATCGAACCCGAGGAGTCGATCACCAACACCTCGGCGACCGGCTGCCGCCGGATGAGATCGTCAGGGTTGGACGACACGGGAAGGACAGACTCGATCGGGCTCTCGTGGTAATCGCCCATCCCATACGCCTGATCGCCGCCGACCACCACCAGGCCCCGTCCCAGGTCCTCGACGAAGGCGGCCAGCGCGGCACCTTCCGCGTCGCTTGGCCTGGGGAAGTTGACGAGGACGATGGCGTCGTAGGCAAGCAGTTCCTCGTCCGTCGGCACCGAAGAGCGCACATCGACACCGATGCCTCCCGCATCTAGCGCCCGGCTCAGGTCGTCGCCGTCGCCCGGCACCCCTTCTATCACCGCCACCCGGGCGGGTCCCAGCACCCTGTACACGCCCGACGAGGTGTCGTTCTCGGGCCGGGTGTCGAATTCGGATTGGACCGTGACGGACACGATCTCGAATCCGGCCTCGTCGCTCGGCACGTCCACCGTCACCTCGTTACGACCGGGGGTCACCTCGATGCTCTCGGTGATCTCCTCGCCGTCGGCGGTTCGGAACCTGACCGTCGCCGGACCGGTCTGATTGGACCTCAGGACTGCAGTTACCGGCGCCGAGTCGCCCAGCCGCACGGAGCCAGGCACCTGGACCGACTCCACGAGGAGATCGGCGCTCTGACCCGTCTCGTACGTGACGAAGTCCACCGCGATTCCCTCGCCGGCGAGCCGTTCGGCGGCAGCCTCCACCCCGCCCGAGGTGGGAACGGCGTCGGTGAGCACCACGACCCGGCGCGAGCCTTCCGTGGGGAGCAGCGAGGCCGACGCCACCAGGGCGCCCGCCAGATCGGAGGCGCTGCCGTCGATCTCGGTCCGGATGCCGTCGAAGGCGCGCACGGGCCCGACGGCGCGATCGAGCCGCACCTCGTTGCCGAACAGGGCAATCCCGGCCCTGCCTCGGGGGTCGCTCTCGTCGAGGGCGTCGCGGAGGAAGTTCTCCTGGGCGTCACGCACGTCAGGGCCGATCGACTCGGACCTGTCGAGCATGAACAAGACCGAGCGAGTTGACACCGAACGCTCCAGGTAGGGCCCGGCGGCAGCCACCACGAGCAGGACCACCGCCGCCATCCGGGCGATCACCGCCCACCTGTGCTGACGGGATGGCACCGTGCGTCGGCCCCGGCGGGCGATGGCCCAGACCACGAGGACGACGACCGGGACGACCAACAAGGTCCACGGCCGGTCGAATCTCATGCCGGCGACTCCTGACGGCGTGTCCGTCTCCGCATCCAGGGCCGCTGGTGGCCCACCCACCACTCCACGGCCATCAGGGCCAGAGCGGCGGCGATGACCCACGGTGCCCACTCACGGATCAGATGCCCCTCCTCTCCCTCGCCCGAGGGTCCGGCCGCGACGGCTATGTCGCGCGACGGTCCGGCCGACTCGCCGGGGACGAAGCGGCGCACCGCCGTCTCACCGGCGGTCACGGCGCCTTCGGCATCGACGTACTCGACGGTGTAGACACCGGGCTGATCGGTGTCGAGAAACGCGCCGGCGTCGGCGGCGAGCTCTCGGGCCTCGCCGGACGGGGGGGTGACCCAGGCCCGAGAGCCTGTCGGCGTCACCAGGGCGATCGGCGTGCCGGCCGCCTCGGTCGAAACCGAGCCCGTCTCTCCCCCACCGAGCCAGTCGAGGAGATTGGCCCCGAGGATCGGGAAGGCCACCTGGATGGGCAGATTGGAGTGGACGAGGTCGAAGGTCATGTAGACGACCCGGTGACCGTTGACCTCGCCGAGCAGGATGAGGGGGACGTCACCCGACATCACGGCGGGGAGCCAGGCGATGCCCTCGACGGTTTGCGCCTCGGCGATCACCACCTCGGAGAGGTCGACGGCGTCGAGGACGGGGTCGCCCGGGCGGGAGAAGGTGACCGCCAGGTTGCGTTCCAAGCCCGTCAGCTCGAGACCCTCCGGCGTGGTTTCGGGCCGGATCAGCCACGTCGGGCGGTCGATCTCGGGAAGCGGTCCACCATCGACCACCATCAGGTCGGCGGTATCGGCCTCTGAGGCGACCGAAACCCCCGGTGTCGAGGACAACAGGGCGGTGAGGAAAGGCGATCCCTCCCCCACGACCGCCACAGTTCGACCCGAACCGCCCCCGATCACGAGGTCGGCACGATCGTCCAGCGGGAGGGCATCCTCGGCGTCGACGAGGCGGGCCGTGATGACACTCCCGGCTCCGGCATCGAGTGGCACCACTTGCCGCGCCAGGTCGAGACCCGCCACGGAGATGTCGACCGAACCGCTGGGGAGACCATCGATCTCGAAGGCAACGGTGGCTTCCCGGTCGTCCGGACCGTGATTCTCGACCTGGAGGAAGACCCGGGCCGCCCCTTCCGCCGACGGTTCGGCATCGAAGCCGGAGATGGCGAGGTTGGAGTCGAGGTCGGAGAACCGCAGATGGGTGGCGCCGATCACCGGCTCCTCCGGAAGGGAGACCTGACCACCGTCGGAGAAGACGACGACCGACGTCTCCCGATCGGGCGCCGCCAGCCCCCGGGCGAGCCGAATGGCCGTCGACATGTCCTCGAGGCCGCCGCCTGGTTGGAGCGCGGTGATTGCATCGATCACCGCCTCAGCGTCGCCGGAGAAGGCGACGAGCACCCGTGGATCGGGGCCCGCCTCGACCACAGAGGCGAGGTTTGCCTCCGACACGTCGGTCGCCAGTTCGACGGCAGCCTGGCGGGCCTGGTCGAAGCGGCCGGCCATCGCCATGGAACCCGAGGTGTCCATGACGAAGACCGTGTGAGGTCCGAGGACCGTGGCCTCGGCCACGAAGGGACGGGCCAGCGAGAGAACGAACAGGGCGAGCACGGCGAGTTGCAGGAGCAGAAGGGGCGTCAGCTTGAGCGGCCTCCACGGCACGGCCGACGAGACCGGCTCCCCGACCTGGCGCCAGAGCAACGTGGAAGCCACCTGTTGGGGACGCCGCTTGGAACGCAGCATGTAGAGGACCAGGAGGGGACCGGCCAGGGCCGCCAGGCCGAGGGCGGCGGGGACCAGGAACGTCACCGCACCACCTCGCGCCGCGCCAGGCCCTCGAGCGCCCGTTCCTCTGCCCCGGGTCCCGACTCCACCAGCAGGTAGTCGAGGCCGGCGCGGCGCGAGCGGCGAGCGGCATCGGTGGCGAAGGTCTCGACCGCCCGCCGATATTGGGCGAGCACGTCTTCGGTGGTGGATACGGGGACCCTCAGCCCGCTCTCGACATCGACCAGGTCCAGGTCACCGGCCAGGCTGGGGTCGAGCTCTTCGGGCGCCAGGAGATGGAGCACGAGACCCCCGGCAGTCGGGGCGAGACCGTCGACGACTTC
>DATFFO010000160.1:0-6985 GCA_035250025.1 Acidimicrobiia bacterium | reverse complement strand
GCCCGGGAACGGGAGACGGGGGATCCGTTACCATCGACCCGTGACCCTGGCCCCGTCTGCCCGCCAATCGATCCTTCCCGATCGCATCACGAACGCCTCCCTGGCCGGCTTCATCCGCACGGTTCCGAGCGTCGACGAAGTCGGCGCCACCGAACGGGTGGCATCCCTCAGCACCCGCTCGATCAAGCGGGAGTCCAAGGCCCATGCCCTGCGTCTCGCCATTCGCATGATGGACCTGACGACCCTGGAGGGGATGGATACGCCGGGCAAGGTCGCCCAGATGAGCGCCAAAGCCATCCATCCCGACCCCACCGACCCCTCCATCCCCTCGGTGGCGGCCGTCTGTGTCTACCCGGCCATGGTGCCCTACGCCCGTCAGGCCCTCGAGGGCTCCTCGGTGAAGGTCGCCGCCGTCTCGACTTACTTCCCGTCGGGCCAGGCCGACCTCGGCCTCCGCCTGGCCGAGACCACGGCCGCCGTCGAGGCCGGGGCCGACGAGATCGACATGGTGATCAGCCGCGGTTCGTTCCTGTGTGGCGACTACTTCAAGGTGTTCGACGAGATCGTGAAGACCAAGGATGCCTGTGGCGACACCCACCTCAAGGTGATCCTGGAGACGGGCGAGCTCCAGACCCTCGACAACGTCCGCCGGGCCTCGTTGCTGGCCATGGCCGCCGGGGCCGACTTCATCAAGACATCGACCGGCAAGGTGAGCCCCGCCGCCACCCTTCCCGTGACCCTGGTGATGCTGGAGGCGATCCGCGACTTCCGCGCCGCCACCGGAGTCCAGGTGGGAATGAAGCCGGCCGGTGGCATCCGCACCGCCAAGGACGCCATCCGCTATCTCGTCGTGCTCAACGAGACCCTGGGGAGCGAGTGGATGACGCCCGACTGGTTCCGCTTCGGAGCATCGTCCCTCCTCAACGACGTCCTCATGCAGATCCGCTGGCTCGAAACCGGCCGGTACCAGTCCCCGGATTACTTCACGAATGACTAGACGGAAGACGGAAGTCGGAAGACGGAAGACGATGGCAAGGCCCCGCCAGGCGGCAGCAACGCGTGGCGGAGCAACGCAGAGGAGGGGGCAATGACCGAACTCGCCGTAGGCGAGGAGGGAAGGGGTCCCCTCCTCGAATCATGGCAATATGCCACCTCCACGGAGTCGGCCGAGCTCGTCACCATCGACGACCGGTATGGGTTGTTCATCGACGGGGAGTTCCGTAACCCCAAGAGCCGGCGCCATTTCGCGACGGTCAACCCGGCCACCGAGGAGCCGATGGCCGAGGTAGCCGAGGCTGGGCCCGCCGACGTCGATTCAGCCGTCGGCGCCGCCCGGGACGCGTTCGACTCCTGGGCGGGCCTGCCAGGCAAGGAGCGGGCCAAGCATCTCTTCCGCATTGCCCGCCTGATCCAGGAACGGTCCCGGGAGTTGGCGGTGCTGGAGACCCTCGACGGCGGCAAGCCGATCAGGGAGTCGCGCGATGTCGACCTTCCGCAGGTTGCGGCCAACTTCTTCTACTACGCCGGCTGGGCCGACAAGCTCGAGTACGCCTTCCCGGGGCTCCGTCCCGAGCCGATCGGAGTGGCGGGCCAGGTCATCCCGTGGAACTTTCCTCTGCTGATGCTGGCCTGGAAGGTGGCCCCGGCCCTCGCCACGGGCAACACCGTCGTGCTCAAACCGGCCGAGACGACGCCGCTGACGGCCCTCGCCTTCGCCGAGCTCACCGCCGAGTCGGACCTTCCCCCCGGCGTGTTCAACGTCATCACCGGAGCCGGCGAAACCGGGGCTGAGCTGGTGGGGCACGCCGACGTCGACAAGGTGGCCTTCACCGGCTCGACGGCTGTCGGCAAGAAGATCCAATCGGTGCTCGCAGGCACCGACACCCGGCTGTCCCTGGAGCTGGGAGGCAAGGCGGCCCACGTCATCTTCGACGACGCTCCGATCGACCAGGCGATCGAAGGGGTCGTCAACGGGATCTTCTTCAACCAGGGCCACGTCTGCTGTGCCGGGTCCCGCCTCTTCGTCCAGGAGAACATCCACGACCTCTTCGTCGACAAGCTGAAGGCGCGATTGTCCACTCTGCGGGTCGGCAACCCGCTCGACAAGAACACCGACGTGGGTGCCATCAACAGCCGTGAGCAGTTGGACAAGATCACCGAGCTGGTCGACGTTGGAGTCACCGAGGGGGCCGAGATCTTCCAGCCCGCCTGCGACCTGCCCGCCCGGGGATTCTGGTTCGTGCCCACCCTCTTCACAGGCGTGTCCCAATCCCACCGCATCGCCCAGGAGGAGATCTTCGGACCGGTGCTCTCGATCATGAGCTTCCGGACGCCGGAGGAGGCCGTCGACAAGGCCAACAACACCCCATACGGGCTCTCGGCCGGGGTGTGGACGTCGAAGGGCTCGCGCATCCTGTGGATGGCCGACCAGATGAAGGCGGGTGTCGTTTGGGCAAACACATACAACAAGTTCGACCCCGCCTCGCCGTTCGGTGGGTACAAGGAGTCGGGCTTCGGACGTGAGGGCGGACGCCATGGCCTTCTCAATTATCTGAAGGGCATCCACTGATGACCCGTCTCGACGTGCGCAAGACGTACAAGCTCTACATCGGTGGCGAATTCCCCCGGTCCGAGTCGGGCCGGGTCTTTCCGGCGCTCGACTCCCGCGGCGAACTGGTGGCCCGGGTGGCCCAGGCCTCGCGCAAGGACCTGCGCGACGCCGTGCGCCATGCCCGCCAGTCGCAGCCCGCCTGGGCGGGTCGCAGCGGCTACAACCGGGGCCAGATCGTCTACCGCATCGCCGAGCTGATCGAGGACCGCCTCGAAACGTTCGCCGCCCAGGTGCAGGTCGGGGATCCTGATCGCCGCCGGGCGCGGCGCCAGGTCGAGGAGGCCATCGACACCCTCGTCTGGTACGCCGGGTGGGCCGACAAGTTCGCCCAGATCTACGGCAACCTCAACCCGGTGGCCGGCCCGTTCTTCAACATCTCCGCCCCGGAGCCGACGGGCGTCGTGGGCCTCGTTGCCTCCCAGGACTCGCCCCTCCTGGGTCTGGTGTCCCGTCTTGCTCCGATCCTCATCACCGGCAACACGGTCGTGGTCATCTCATCCCAGGCCCAGCCGCTGCCGGCGGCCACCCTGGCCGAGGTCCTGGAGACCTCAGACGTCCCGGCGGGCGTGGTCAACATCCTCACCGGATACACGGACGAACTGGTGCCGTGGCTGGCCGATCACATGGATGTCAACGCCCTCGACGCCTCCGGGGCCAACCCGGAGCAACGGCGTCGCATCGACGAGGGGGCGGTCCACAACGTGAAGCGGGTAGTGGGGGGCGACCCAACCCAGAGGTCGCCCTTCGTCATCGCCGCCTTCACGGAGACCAAGACGGTCTGGCATCCCAAGGGGCTGTGAAAGCTGACATGACGCGACACCACGGCTCGGCGACCTCGGTCTCGTGGATCCCATCCGAGGCCATCCCGATGAGCCTCATCAAGATCCCGATCATGCTCGGGATTGCCCGCTACGACCCGCCACCACCTGACGAGGTCGAGGACCCGGCGGACCTGCCGGAGGGCAGCTTCCGCTTCGCCAACCACCTCAAGGGGTGGATCGAGGTCGACGACGCCGGGCAGATCACGAACGCCGGGCACGAGGGCGGAGGGCTGATCTCGCACACGGTCGCCGACCTCAAGCTGGCTTCTGTCGCCATCCCGCCGATTGCATACCCCGACATCCGTCCGGAGCCTGAGATCGGCGCCGGATGGGCCCGGTTCATCCAGACCACGGGCGGGCGCACGGGTGCCCCTATGCCCCGGCGGGTCAATCGACCTCCCTACGTCCAGGTCTCCTCGCCGACGGTGTGGACGACGCTGGCCCTGACCATTCGCGTCGACGGTTCGGTCGAGTTCGAGGTGGTGGGCGCCAGCCCGTTCCCGCGCCACTGGTTCTACGACGGTGAGGGAACCCTGGTCAAGAAGTCGGGCGTGACCGACTACAGCGGGTGGGCCGGGGAGATGAGTCAGCAGAACTCGCCCTGGGGGGAGAAGGAGCACGAGCTGCGGGTGGCAGACGCCGAATCGGCCCTCGAGCGGCGCCTCTCGACCCAGATCATGGGCGGGGCCCGGCCCGAGGTGCGCCGCCTGGGCGAGGGGGCGAATCTGACAGAGCAGGGCCAGCCGGGCGACGAGCTCTTCCTGGTGCTCGACGGCATTCTCAGTGTCCTGGTCGACGGCGAGCCGGTGGCAGAGGCGGGGCCGGGCACGATCCTCGGAGAGCGGGCCGTGCTCGAGGGCGGTAGCCGCACGTCGACCCTCACGGCGCTCACCCCGGTCCGGGTAGCCGTGGCCCGGGCGGACCAGATCGACGCCGCCGCCCTCAGAGAACTGGCCGAAGGCCACCGCCGCGAGGACGTTTAGCCGTCCAGAGCGGCCAGGTCGCGGTTGACCGGCATCGCCAGGAAGCGGTTCCTGAGTGTCTCGTCGGCGATGCGAGCGGCGCGTTCCTCCACGTATCCCGCGGCGGCGGAGGCCAGTCGAACGGCCTCGGCGTCTCCCAACTCCGTCAGGACCCGGTGCGCATCGAGGATCGGCTGGCCGGGGACGAACGAACCGGCGGGCACGCCCTCGTCGAGGATGTCGGTGGCCACCTGCCGGGCCATTTCGCCCGCCTCGCCCTTCTCGCCCAGCGCCAGGAGGGCGACGGCCAGGGCGGCCCGGGCCTCGAGTCTCTCTGAATGGTGGTCCAGGTCGGAGTGCAGCTCGACGGCTCGGCCGAGCCTCGTCCTGGCGTCCTCCAGGTGACCGTCGGCCAGGCTGACAAGGCCGTCCACCAGCACGGCCCGCACGTACGCATGAGGGACCTCGGAGAGCGCCGCCTCTTCCAGGCACTGGTCGGCGTGGGCACGAGCGCTCCCCAGCCCGTCGGACAGGTCGAGGGCGGCGAGGCTGGCCAGGATGAAGGTCAGGAAGTAGTGGAGCTCGTAGGGTCGCCCCACCTCCTCGCCCCGGATGAAGTTCTGGCGAGCCTCATCGATCCCGCCCGTCAGACGATGCACTTCTCCCAGGCGGAGGAGCGTGGACACGATGCCTTCGGCGTCGTCGAGCGCCTCGGTCAGCTCCAGCGTCTCGATCGACAGGGCGAGGGCGTCGTCGAAGCGTCCTTGCTCGAGAGCGATCGAGACCAGGTTGCCGAGCACGATTCCCCGACGGAGGCGGTGGCCGCTCTCCTCGAACATGGCGACGGCGCGTTCGCTCATCTCCCGGGCCTCGTCGTACCGCTCCATGCCTATGTAGACGGCACCCAGCTGGGCAATGCAGAGAGCCTCGCCTTCCAGGTCCCCGATCCGGCGGAAGGCGGCCACGGACTCCTCGAGGCACCTGGCCGCCGTCTCTGACTCCGACAGGTTGGTGGCGACGATGGCCAGCAGGCGAAGCGCCTCGGCCACCTGGCGGAGCGAGCCGGCAGTCCGCGCCTGCTCGAGCACGTTCTCGAGGAAAGCCCGGGCTCCCAGATGGTCGTTGCGAAAGGCCCGGGTGCGTCCTCCCAGCATCAGGGCGTCCAGCTCCAGCTCGACGTTGCCCGCCTGGCGGGCCAGTTGAACGGCCTCGTCGGCGACGGGTTCGACCTGGGCGTAATCGGAGTGGAAGAACAGCCAGCGGCCCTCCGCCAGCCGCGTCTGGGCACGGCGGACGCCGTCGAGGTCGGTGAAAGCGGACATGGCATCGAGGACGTCTCGTTGCTCATCTCGCCGTCCCAGCCGGTCGAGCACAGCCTCCCGCGCCAGCAGGATGTCGAACTCGAGCGCCGGCTCAGTCCCGGGTGTCAGCCTGGCGGCGGCGTCGAACATGGAGAGGGCGGTGTCGCTGGAAAAGGTCCCGGCGGCATGGGTGCCCGCCCGGAGATACCAACGGGCCGCCTCGACGTCGTCGCCCGCCTCGGCCAGGTGGCGGGCCAGCGTGGCGGCGTGCTCGTCGGGCCGGTGGCTGCGATCGATCACCTCCTGCAGCCAGCGGGCGGCCAGGGCGTGGTAGTGGCGCCGGCGGCTGCGCAACACGCCGTCATAGGCGACATCGCGCATCAGGGCATGGCGGAACGAGAACTCCCGGGCGTCGTCGAAGGCCGAGGTGGGCCGCTGGAAGACCACCTCTCGCGACCTGAGACGGGTATAGCTCTCATCGGTGGTCGGCTCCGACGCCCCCTCTCCCAGTGTCGCCACCGCCCGGTCCCAAAAGATCCGGCCCACCACAGAGGCGCGTTCGATGACGCTGCGGTCATTGGGGTCGAGGGAGTCGAGACGGGCCTGGAGAAGCCCGCGCAGGGTGGCGGGCACGCTGGTGCCGCTGATCGCCTCCTCGAGCACAGTCCAGTGGTCGAGGCCTGTCTCGATGACCCCCTGGTCGATGAGCCACTTGACCAGCTCCTCGATGAAGAACGGATTGCCCTCGGCCGACCCGACCACCAAATCTGCCAGTTCCTCGGGAACGGCATCCGCCCGCTGGAGGATGTCTCCTACCAGGGATCGCCCCTCCCGTTTGGAAAGGGCCGTGAGTCGGATTTCGGCATGGGCATCGAGTCCTTCGCCCCAATGCGGACGCTTCTCGAACAGTGTCGGGCGGGCGGTGGCGATGATCAGCAGCGGAAACTCCGGTGGGGCCGACCCCACTTCCTCGAGCCAATCGAGGGTGGCCGAGTCGGCCCAATGCAGGTCTTCGAGCAGGACCACGACCGGTGCCTGCAGGCACAGGACATGAAACAGGTCGATGACGAGCTGGCGGGCCCTTCTCTGCAGCGACTCCGGATCGGCGCGCAGGGTCGCCAACTCCGGGGAGTCGCCGAGCGAAAACCCCAGCCACGTCGCCACGACATCCGACCCGGTCCACTCGGAATCGCCCCTACCGACCAACGAGGCCAGGCCGCGTTCCCATTTGCTGCGGACGACCTCGGGGGCGTCGGTGTCCTGGATTCGGAGCCGTCCTGCGAATGCCGA
>DATFFO010000159.1:0-10397 GCA_035250025.1 Acidimicrobiia bacterium | reverse complement strand
TCGACGCTCCCGCCGACCGCCCCCTGGTGTGGACGACGGGAGGGATTGCAGTCGTTGTCCTCGCCTTGCTCCTCGGTTTCGTGTTCCCGTCACTTCCCGCCGATACCAACGAAGTCCGATCTTCCAACTTCCCGCTCAGCGCCGCCGGGGAGGAGGGCCGGGCCGAGTATCTGCAGGCCGGTTGCGCTTCGTGTCACACCCAGGCGGTGCGTTCGGTTGTGGCCGATGTGGGCATCGGGCCGGTGGCTCTGGCCGACACCAACCAGGTCATCGGCTTCCGCCGCATCGGCCCTGACCTGTCCAACGCCGGGGGTCGCATGAGTGCCGACCAGCTCGAAGCGGCGATCACGGGAGCCTCTCATCCCGCCCTGCCCCTGTCGGATTCCGCCTTGGCCGCCGTCGTCACTTATCTGAGCGAGACGGCCAGTCCCATCCCTGGAGGCGAGTCATGAGCGATCTCTCGGCGGCCGCCGCCGCCATGGGGATCCCCGAACCGATCGCCGAGCGCTCGGCCCGGGCCCGGGCCGAAGCCACCGGCCAGACATACGAAGAGGTGCTCGCCGCCTGGGCCGGGGGTCAGCCGGTTGCCTCCGCCGCGGCCGCCTCCGAGCCGGCCTCCGCCGAACCGCCCAGCGACGCCGAAGCCGACGCTCCCGAGACGGCGGTCGCTCCCGAGACGGCCGCCGCACCGCCCGACCCCAGAGCCGATCGCGAGGACATCGCCCCGGCACCGGCCGCCGTTGCCCCCAGCCCCACGCCGGAGAGGGTTTCGGTCTCCGAGGCCATGGAGTATCCGGTCGTGGTCACCGTCCCCACTGCCGGAATCACCGAGCGCACCGGCTTCAACATGCCGACCTGGCTGGGCGCCCTCCTCCTCATCATCCCGGCGTTCGGGCTCCTCTATCTGGCGATGGGCGCCTCGGCCGAATGCGGCTCCGGCACCGAATTGGGCATCGACCGTGTCACCGGTGAGTTGATCAACTGCGACGGGACTGCCTTCGAGGGCCGGGGACCGGCGGGTGGTGGAACCGACTTCATCGCCGCCGGCGAGGCCCTCTTCCCCACCTGCGCCGGCTGCCACGGCGCCCAGGGCCAGGGACAGGGGACCTTCCCCGCCCTCACCGGCGTCTTCACGACGTTCGGCGCCTGCGCCGACCACATCGAGTGGGTCACGCTCGGGTCAGGCGGCTTCTCGGGCACATACGGCGACGTCAACAAGCCCGTCCAGGGCGGGATGCCCGCCTTCGGCTCCTCGCTGACGGAAGAGCAGATCGCTTCGGTGGTGGCCTTCGAGCGGGTCCGCTTCGGCGGCGGCAACCCCGACGATGTGCTGGCCGACTGCGGCCTGGTCGAGGCGGAAGGCGGCGAGGAAGGCGGCGATGAAGGTGGCGAGGAGGGGACGGATGGGACCGCCCCCGAGACCACCACCGCTCCCGAGGCCGCCCTCACGCCCTGAGAGCCTTCCCCAAATAACCTCTCAAGGTGACATCCCACGCGACCGATGTACAATGAAAGCGAGAGAGATAAGCTCCGCCAGTCATGCCAGGGCACGTTCAATAAGACCCATGGTGTGATCGGATAGCCTCCCAGCCCGCCCCACGGCGGAGCCTCTCTCGATAGACGAGGCCCCTGTCGCCCAAACGGGGGCCTCGTCGCTTTTCCGCCCGAGAACCAGCCTCCCAGCCCGACTCCACCCCTACAGGCGGCAGCCCGGCTCGATAGACGAGGCCCCTGTCGCCCAAACGGGGGCCTCGTCGCTTTCTCTACCCCTTTGTCCCCTACGAGCGCAGCGAGTGGGGGAAGGGGCCCCCGCGCCGGAGCGCAGCGGAGGCGTGGGGTAGGGGGCAATCGGTCCCAACAGGAAGACCTCGTAACAAGGTGGGCGACAGGTTTACCCTGCCCCTTCGGGTATCCCCCTACCCCACTTCGTGGGGGCCCCTTCCCCCTCTGCGAGGGGGACAAAGCTTCACTCGGGACAAAGGCTCACAACTACCCTCGCCGTGTGCGTCCTGTCACTGCCATCGTCGTCGTGCTCTTGCTGGCCTTGATCGCCGTGGCGGGGACGATCTGGATCATCCGGCTATGACGTGACGCCAACGATCGAGACCGTCGTCCCCTCGGTCAGGCCCAGCTCTTCGGCGGCCGTGCCGTTGCGGACGGCGATGGCAATGAGGCCGCTGGAGTCGACGTGGACGAGCGCCTCTCCCTCGGAGACATCGCCGTAGGCGACCACCCAGGGCAACTGGAGGAGGCGGGGGCCGATCTTGACGGTGACGGTGGTCCCGGGCCGAACACCGGCCCCAGCCAGGTCGTCGGGTGAGATGTTGGTCTGGACGTTGCCGAAGCGGTCGATCCACCATGCCTCCCCGCTGACATTGCCGTTGGCTACGTCGGGGAGCGGCAGCAGCAGCGGGCTGACGGTGCCGGGATCGACCTCGGGTCCGAGGTCGCCCAATAACGCCTCACCCGCGGCCAGCAGGGCAGCGGCGGGGCCGAAGATGTCGCGACCGGCGAAGGTGGCGCCGCTCGAGGGGATGCGGGCCTCCTCGCTTTCGAGAGAGACGATGCGGGTGGCCCCTCCCACGATGGCGACGGCCGGCGAGAGGAGGCCGTTGTCCGGCCCCACGAAGAACCCGACTGCCGTTTCGGCGGCCAGAGCCCTGCGTTCCGTGCCGACACCGGGATCGACGACCGCCAGCACGACGCCGTGAGGCAGATACTGGATCGCCCGGGTCAGGGCCAACGCACCGCCGCGGATGTCGCCGGGACGGATGTCGTGGGTGAGGTCGATGACCCTCGACTCAGGAGCAAGCGTGGCCAGCACTCCGTGGACGACGCCGACGAACTCGTCGGCGCGCCCGAAGTCGGAGAGGAAGGTGATCGGCCGCGTCATGGCGGACAACGCTAGCCCTCCCCTCGAGACCCCCTCACGGGAAGGGAACCACCCCGTCCCTATGCTGACCGCCATGAGCGAGTCGCCCCACGAGAAGCTGGCTGCCGAGCTGGCCGCCCCGTCGACGATCATGCTGATCGGGGGGATGGACACCGGCAAGACGACCCTCTCCCGGCGCATCGCCGCCCAGGCTCTCGCCCGGGGCCTCACGGTGGGCCTGGTCGACTCGGACGTCGACAACAGCACGATCGGGCCGCCGACCTGCGTCGGGCTCCGGTTCATCAGTCGACCGGAGCAACTGGAGGAGGAGGCGGTGGCCGACCACCTCCACTTCGTCGGTACCACGAGCGCGAGCCGCCTCGTGCTCCAGCAGGTGATCGCCACCGCCACCATGGTGGAGAGGGCCCGAGAAGGCAACGCCGACGTGATCGTGGTCGACACCACCGCCGCCGTGTCCGGCGTCGCCGGCGAGACGCTGAAGTACCACAAGATGGAGCTCTGCCGCCCCGACCGGGTGGTGGCGCTTCAGCGGGGCGGCGAGATGGAGCCGCTGGTCGGAATGCTCAAGCGCTTCTTCTCCGTCGAGATCGACCTGCTGCCGGCCGAGCCCGAGATCGGCGCCCGCTCACCCGACGAGCGCGCCTCCCAGAGGTCCACCCTCCTTCGCCGCGCCTTTCACGGACCGCTCGAGACCTGGCGGGTCCGTCCCACCGTCTTCGCCCCCACCCTGCCCACCGGCCTCGACCTGGAGCGGCTCGACCACATGCTCGTCGGCGTCCAGGACGGAGCCGGGAACTGCCTGGGGCTCGGCCGGCTGGAGTACGAGGACGGCGCCGTCCG
The DNA here is from genome assembly GCA_035250025.1 of Acidimicrobiia bacterium. Classification (GTDB taxonomy): domain Bacteria; phylum Actinomycetota; class Acidimicrobiia; order Spongiisociales; family ZC4RG35; genus DATFFO01. The sequence continues at coordinate 6,664 of DATFFO010000159.1, read as the reverse complement.
GGTGCTCACCAATGTCGGCGAGGGAATGAAAGGGCTCCGGCTCGGGTCAGTCCGCCTCGACCTCGACTCTTTCACGATCCGGCCCGTCTCGCTGCGCGAGGTCATGTTCGGGTTCTGAAAAAACAGCGCCCAACGAACCTGCCTGGACCGGCCCCGCACTTCCCCGAACGGGTTACCGATCCCGACCTGCTCCTCGGGCGCTGTGGAGCGGAAGATACGAACTCCACCCAGCCCAGTCAACCACGCCGTGACGAGACGTTGACTCCTCCCAACTAACGAGTCATACCGTCTGCAGTCAGGGTCGGCGCGGTTTTCCCCAGATTCGGACGCTATCCACAGGGTTTGTCCACAGGGGGTGTCGAGAAGTTTCTTAGCCTCTCTTTTCGCGTGCTCCGAACCCCAGGGCGATGAGGGGCCGGAACGTCATCTCGACCATCTGATAGATCTCCCCGAGCAGGCCATCGAGCTCGTCGAAGTCGGCCGATGAAGCGACGCGGCCGCGGATCACGAAGGCGCCCTCGGAGTCGACGGCGAAGTGGCAGCGCCACGATTCGAGGTTGCGGCGGAGACCGAGTCGGTAGGCGGCCTCGACGTCGCCGGGGGGAGCGGGCATCACGTACGCCTCGGCGGCAATGGTGTAGTCGCCCGCCGTCCACCACACGGTGGTGGCGTCGCGAACGGACTGGGTCATGCGAACTGCCCAGCGGCCCTCCACCTGCTCGGCGTAGACGACGTCGCTCTCCTCGTCGGCCAGCCAGGTTTCGATGGCGGCCGCCACCGTGGCGGCGCCATCAGGCATGGGCGGCGACGATGCCCGAGTAGAGCTCGAGGAAGCGGTTGGCGGTGTTCTCCCACGAGAAGCGCTCGGCCCACTCCGCCGCCGTCTTGCCCATCAGCGAGGCGCCTGCGTCGTCCGTGAGGATTTCGGCGATGGCGTCGGCGTGGTCGTCCGCCTCCCAGCCGTCCACCAGGATCCCGGACTGCCCGTCGTCGACGCAGAAGGGGAGGCCGCCGACGCGGGTGGCCACCACCGGGGTGCCACACGCCTGGGCCTCGACCGCCACCAGTCCGAACGACTCACTCCGGCTCGGCACGTGCACGACATCGGCGGCCCGGTAGACGTCGGCCAGGATCCGGTGGGGAGCCGGCTCCATGAAGACGACACGGGCGGGATGGCGGGCGGCGCGGGCGCGCAGGGAGCGCATCTCTCGCTCTCCGTGGGGACCCGACGGGCCTCCGACGATCAGCAGAGTGGCGTCGGGGAAGTCGGCGGCCACGATCTCGAACGCATTCAGGGCGACGTCGACCCCCTTCGCCGCCTGGACCCGACCGACGAATGCCACGAGGGGGCCGTCGTCTAGGCCGAGCCGCTCCCGCGCCTCGTCCCTCGGGCCGGGATAGAACCGGCTGTGGTCGACGCCAGGCGGGGACACGCATAGTGCCTCAGGTACGGCCCCGTAGTGCGACAGGAGGTGATCGGCCTCCACCGGGGTCGAGGCGATGACGCAGTCGGAGTCGGCGATCACCTCGTGTTCGGCGGCGATGCGGAGGAGAGACTCGGGAGGCTCGTCGCCCCGCCTGGTCAGGTTCTTGATGCGACCCAGAGTGTGGAACGAGTTGGCCATGGGGACGTCGAGCCGGCGCTTGACGATCAAACCGGCCCAGCCCGACAGCCAGTAGTGGCTGTGGACGACGTCGACCGGGGGCAGGGGGGCCAGCGCGGTCAGGACGCCCTCGGCGAAGCGGCGCACGTGCTGGACCATGCGGGCGGTGGTGAGGGGCCGGGCCGGGCCGGCCGTCACGTGGTGAACGGTGTAGCCGGGGACCACGGTCACCCGGTCGGGCAGTTCGGGGTGGTGGCGACGGGTGAACACGTCCACGGTGACGCCCCGGGCCGCCATCGAGCGGGCCAACTGGTCGACGAATACGTTCATCCCTCCGGCGTCGCCCACCCCCGGCTGCAGGAGAGGAGACGTGTGCATGGAGAGATAGGCGACGCGCCGGATCATGCGCCGGGCTCCACGGCGACGATCTCGACGAGGGGCCTCCGCTGCGCCCCGAGCCGGAACTTGTATGTCTCGTCGCCCTTGAGGAAGTCGAAACGCGACCGGCCCTCCGAGATGGCCGCCTCGATCATGATTGCCAACAGCACTACTCCAGGGGACGCGTCCGAGTGCTCGGGGTCGTACCCCGAGTTGTACAGGTAGTAACCGCTGTCGTCGGCGTAGCCGAAGACGATGGCGGCGGCTCCGTCGCCCGTGGCGAGCCAATCGAAGCGCCAACCGTCGAGGCCTGCCAGGTCGGCGAAGAGGGCCCGGCGGGACTCCGTCATGAACCCTCCCTTGGCGCCCTCGGCCAGGCGGTGGAGACGAACGAACTCATCGGAGATCTTGCCCGTGCCTGTGGACACCTCATGGCGGACCTCACCCACCATCCGCTCGTAGCGGCGTCGCTTGCGCCGGACCTCGTGGCGCTCCTTCTTCCCGATCGACGTCAGGTACTCGTCGACAGTGCCGGGGAGATGGAGCACGGCGGCGACTTCGTGGACCCGGGACGTGACGTCCCACCCGGCGTCGGTGAGGCCGGCCGCCAGCGGCTTGGCGGCCTCCTCGGGCAGCGAATCGAGGACGAATCGCCCCGGCGCCACGTCGGCGGCGACCGAGGCCATGAGTGCCTCAGTGCCATCACCGAGCGGGGTGTGATAGTCGGTGACATCGCTGTCACCCGCGAACATGACGACGTCGTCGAGGCGGCGGAGCGGGATGAAGGCGTCGGAGGTGGAGGCCGGGATTCCCTCTCCGTCGTCGTATCGCGAGACGACGGTGAGGAAATCCTCGGTACAGAAGGGACCGGTAGCCTCGGCGACCGGGTCGAGCGCGAAACCGGGGTGGGCGGTCAGGGTCACATCGTCTCCAACACCGCAACCGGGCGAATTCGTCCCGTCTCTTTGCCGCCTCCGAGGACGGGCGGCGTCAGGACCTCTTCGAGCCCTTCGCCGACCGCCGATGTCACGACGCCCAGATGGCGTAGGGCGATCCCGACGCCCACCCCGGCGACCGCCGACGAGCCGGACCAGGCTTTGGCGCCGACACCGTGGCCGGCCACGGCTACGCCCATGCAGCCGGCGGCCCCGACCTTGGCCGCCGCCCCCAACCATCGGCCGATGGCGCCGTCGTTGCGCCCCCAACCGGAGACGAGGAGCGGGTAGGCCGACATCGCCCGGCGGACAGGGGCGAATCGCTCGTCGTTGGCCAGCCGTGAGAATGCCCGAGCGAGACCGGCGGTGGTGGTGCGCCACACCGGTGACCCGCAGCCGTCGATTCCCGGAGGGCCGGTGTCGACACCCGACACCTCGGCCAACAGGGCCCCGACCCGCAGTTGCAGCGGGTGGTCAGGGTCGAGATAGGTGGCCGGGTCCCATCCCGAGGCGACACAGGCCGCCAGCTTCGCCGCATGCTTGCCGGAGCAGTTGTGATAGATACGGGCAGGCGCCACGTCTCCGGCGGCAGCCAACCGACGGTCGGCGGTGGCGAAGGGCCGGGCCGGCGGGCAGCGCAGATCCTGGGCGGTGAGGCCGGCCCGGGCCAGGATGTCGCCCACGATGGCGACATGCACAGGGTCACCAGAGTGACTGGCGCAGGCGAGGGCCAGGTGAGTGGCGGGCAGGTCCGCCCCCGCCTCGAGGGACACCGCCGCCTGGAAGGGCTTGGCCGCCGAGCGGATGAAGAACGGGCGGTCTACATCACCCGCCGCCGCTGCCAGACGTCCGGCGGGGTCCGCCAGCGCTACGGCCCCGTGGTGATATTCCTCGACGAGGCCGGAGCGCTCGACGACAGCCATGACCGTGGATGACATGGCACTCCCCGACTCTCAGGAGGAGAGGTCGGTGGTGGCCAGACCCCGCTTGTAGCGGTCGATGATCTCGGCCTGCAGCATGTCGATCACGGCGTGGAGCTGGCGGCGCTTCTCGGAGATCGTGGCCTCCGCCTCGGTCAGCGCCATTTGGACCTCGGCCAGCTCGGCCTCCTCCATGGTGGTGACCCGGGCCAGGGCATCGTCCTCGAGCACCTGGTCGATCTCACGCCGGCCCGTGATCTCAGGGATCGTGATGTCGACTGATAGATGGCGATAGCTCCCCACGGAACCGCCGGTGAGCCCGGAGGCGATGATCTCGGGAAGCGCCTCGATGAGACTTCTCGTTTCCTCGCCGCGGCGGCGCCGCAGCTCGAAAGCGAGCAGGTCCATCCGGCCGTGGATGAGACGGCGATGGAACGAGAGCTCCCGCTCCACCTCCTCGGCGAGGTCACGCCGACTTCGCAGCTCCTCGAGATCGAGGCTGGAGGTCCCCTCGATGAAGTCCGGGGCCAGGACCTGGTCGATGCGGCGGCGATGGGGCTGGTCGGTCACAGGCTCACGGTAGTCGGTCGACTGCGGTCGTCCGGCGGGTCAGAAACAGGCGGAGGCGAGGGTGGGATACGGGTTCACGGCCGCCGATCCGCGGCCGCCGGGATGGATCTCGAAATGGAGATGGGGCGCACCGCCGCTGGCGTTGCCGGTATCCCCGACGTAGCCGACGACCTGGCCCCGGCTGACCCGTGATCCGCTGCTCACCGCCCAGTCGCTGAGATGGGCGTAGTAGTAGGCAGTTCCGTTGGAGGCGACCAGCCACAGCGTCCGTCCCCCCAGCCCGCCGCTACCGATCGACACCACGCCGTCGGTGACCGCCAGGGTCGCCTCGTTCCAGTCGGCCATCATGTCGGTGCCCTTGTGGCCGCGGCCCCCGGAGCGGGCGAAGCCCCAGGAGTCGATGAAGGACGAGCGGCCGGGGGTGATCGGGCAGATGAAGCCGGAGGTCGACTCGGCGGAGGCGCCGGCCGCCGCCCCGGACTTGCCCTGTGCCTCGGCGGCCGCCTTGGCCAACGCCGCCGCCTGCTCCTGCTTGTAGGTGCGGTTCAACTCCTTGCACCGGTCGGAGAGGTCGCCGTAGGCGGCCTGGGAGTTGTCGAGCGCCGTCTCCTGGCGGCCCAGGGCGTCCAGCCTGGCGGCTTCGACGTCCCGCAGTTCAGCCTCGACGCCGGTGAGCTCGACCTGGAACCGGCTCAACTCGGCTTCGAGGGCGAGGAGGGTGTCGAGGGAGGCATGGTCGTCGGCAGAGGCGGCGGAGAGCATCTCCGAGGTGGTCATGGCCTCACCTACGTTGTCGAGGGAGAGGAGGACACCAGGCGCCCCCGCCGCCCCCCGCATGTACATCTCCACTGCCTTCTCGAGCGCCGCCTTACGGGCGGCGTCCATGTCACCCTGGCGCGTTTCGATGGCGCCGGCGATGTTCGTCTGCTGGCGCTCGACCTTGGCAACATCGTTAGCCGCGGCCTCGTAGGCGAGCGACGCATCGAGGAACTCCTGCTCGGCGGCGCGGTAGGCCTCGAGCGCGGCCTCGGAGTCGGCGCAGGCGGCGTCGACCTGTTCTTTGGTCACGGAAATCGCCGCCAGGGGCAGCGAAAGGACGAGGGCCATACAGACGAGGAGGAACCCGCGGCGCACAGTGGGGGATGGGCGCATGAACCGGGACAGGCTAGACGGATCCTCCCCACTACGGCCAGTCAAGCCGCAATCGTTCTCATCCCGCCAGGTGGGTGGTTGCCGGGCTCAGAGCACCAGACGAATCAGCGGGAAGTAGATGGCAGCGGCCAGCACGGCGCCGTCGAGGCCCCGCATCAGTCCGGGCGCCGGATCAGTCAGCGAAACCGTCCCGGTCCGGAGAAGCGATCCCAGGCCGCGGCCGGCGACGAGAGTGACGGCCAGACCGAGGCCGACCAGCAGGTATCCCGCCACGTCGAGGTCCCAGAAGAAGGCCACCAGGATGGAGACGAGGATGGCTGTCACCGCGGTGACGGTGTACGGATCGAGGAATGAGACCTGGGTGAACCGGTCGACGACGGCTCCCAGGACGGTGGCGAGAATCACCACCGCCAGGAACACATCCACCGCCTGTGGGTCGGGGGTGGCGCCGCTCCGGGTGAGGACGAGCGAGCCGGCGGCAGCGGCGGCGAGCATGGCCACCAGGACTCCAGGCGCCACACCGCTCATCTCGCGGTAGCCCTCGATCCCGACACCCCAGGCCAGGACCACGATCACAGCCACCGCCACGGCTATGGCCAGCCCCGTCGTCGACAACGACTCCGAGATCACGGCTCCGGCTACGACCGAGACGAGGACCGCCAGGGCGGGGAAGGCCCGACCCCGCGCCTCCATCTGCGTGGCGACATCCACGACCCAGAGACCGATGGCGCCGACCACCGCCGCCGCCCACCAGGCTTGCCCCGCCCGGAGATTCACCAGGACGAGAACCACCGCCACGGCGGCCACTACGCCGACGGCGACCTCCGGCATGACCTGCGCCGTGACGGCGCCGCCCGACACCGGGGGGAGCAGAGCAACCTCGTCCCCCTCGGTCACGGGGTCGTCGGTTTGAGCCTCGTCACCGTTGCGCCAGATCCGGGCCGTTGCCACGACCCGACCGAATTCGGGGCCGACCTGGCGGATGGCGGCGTCGACTACCTCCCCGACCGTCGCCCCCTCGACTTCGAGTCGAGAGCTCCCCGCCAGTTCTCGGAGGCGGGCGAAGAGTCTCAGCGTTGCCATCACGAGCGAGCGTACCGGGTTT
>DATFFO010000158.1:0-8207 GCA_035250025.1 Acidimicrobiia bacterium | reverse complement strand
CGGCCTGCTGCTGTCCTACGTGGTCGGTCGCAGCGACCGCCGCAGTTGACCGCTCATAGGTGACGTCCCGCCTCCCGGCGGCTCAGGCCGGAGAGCTCATTCTGATGTGCATCCAGGAACCGGTGCACTGCATCCGGGTCGGTCCGCGAGTACTCCCGCAGGGCCCACCCGATGGCCTTGCGAATAAAGAACTCGGTTTCGCCGGACCGCCGTAGGCAGAAATCGAACAACATGGCGGCGTCGGTGTCTTCCTTGTGCCTCAGCTGGCTCAGGAGGGCCGTTCGCCGCAGCCACATATCGTCGTGATCGATCCACGCCTCCAGCACCGGCCGCATCGCCTCCCGTTCTGACCGGACGACGGCTCCGATGTTGCGGCTGGCGAGATCGTCGACGAAGTCCCACCAGGCCCCTTCCACGACCATATGTTCGAAGAGATCGATTTGGTCGAGGGTGAGAAATCCCGGAAAGGCGTTCGAGTAGCCGATGGCAAGGTATTTCTCCTCCCTGTGAGGCAGGCGCCACAACGCCAGCACCTTCTCCTGGTAGTCGGACGGCGATACGGGTGCGTAGGCCTGGCGGATGTGGCGGTCGATCGGCACCCGTTGCGGCTTCTTGACCCCGTAGAACGGCCTCCCGGTCTTCATGTAGGCCGCCATCGCCCGGGCAGCCTCCGGGTCGGCGTGGAGAGCGAGTTCGGATTGGACATATTCGACGAGTTCTCTCGTGTCAGCAGCCGAGTCCATAATCTGGATGCTACGGCCGACCTCGCTCACCGAACCCAGGGTTCCCCACCGCGAAAACCGCGGTCCCCAGCCCACGGAACGCCACAGCTCTCCCGGGCCCCCGAACCCAGGGTTCCCCACCGCGAAAAACGCGGTCCCCAGCCCACGGAACGGCGGATCCCCCGACGGCAGTGAACCCAGGGTTCCCCAAGCCATGACCGCGGTCCCCAGCCCGCAGAACGCACGCCCGCCCATCCCGGCGCGCACAGTGTGTTGCTTCGCCGACTCCGAGCAGACTGCAACCCGCCACGACGGTGCGCCCAGAGGCATTCCCGGCTCGAACGCCCAGCACGGGCGTCGGCGGCTAACCGACGGCGCCCGCCTCCGCCATGTTGAGCTCGATCAGGCGGTTCATCTCCACGGCGTACTCCATGGGGAGTTCCTTGACGATCGGCTCGATGAAGCCGGCCACGATCATCGACGTGGCCTGGTCCTCGGTGAGACCGCGGCTCATCAGATAGAAGAGCTGCTCCTCGCCGACCTTGGAGACCGTGGCCTCGTGGCCGATGTCGGCGTCGTTCTCCTCGATCTCCATGTAGGGGTACGTGTCCGAGCGCGACTCGCCGTCGAGGATGAGAGCGTCGCAGCGGACGAAGCTGCGCGAATTCTCGGCGCCGGGCTCGACCCTGACGAGGCCGCGGTAGCCGGCCCTGCCCCCGCCCTTGGCGATCGACTTGGAGACGATGGTGGAGGTGGTGTTGGAGGCGGCGTGGACCATCTTCGCCCCGGCGTCCTGATGCTGGCCCTCCCCGGCGAAGGCGATCGAAAGGACCTCGCCGTGGGCGCCCTCTTCCATCAGGTACACGGCCGGGTACTTCATCGTCAGGCGGGACCCGAGATTGCCGTCGACCCACTCCATGGTGGCGTTTCGATAGGCGGCAGCACGCTTCGTGACCAGGTTGAACACGTTGTTCGACCAGTTCTGGATCGTCGTGTAGCGGCAACGCCCGCCGGCCTTGACCACGATCTCGACCACCGCCGAATGGAGCGAGTCGGTGGTGTAGACAGGAGCCGAGCAACCCTCGACGTAGTGGCAGTAGGCATCCTCGTCGACGATGATCAGCGTCCGCTCGAACTGCCCCATGTTCTCGGAGTTGATACGGAAGTAGGCCTGGAGCGGCTGGTCGACGTGCACGCCCGGGGGGACGTAGATGAAGGACCCCCCCGACCAGACGGCGGAGTTGAGGGCCGCGAACTTGTTGTCGTTGGGCGGAATGATCGTGCCGAAGTACTCGCGGACGATGTCGGGGTGCTCACGCAGGGCCGTGTCCATGTCCATGAACAGGACACCCATCGACTCGAGGTCGTCGCGGTTGCGGTGGTACACCACCTCCGACTCGTACTGAGCCGTGACGCCGGCCAGGTACTTGCGCTCGGCTTCGGGAATGCCCAGCTTCTCGTAGGTCTCCTTGATGGAGTCCGGGATCATGTCCCAGTCCTTCTGCTGGCCCTCCATCGGCTTGACGTAGTAGTAGATGTCGTCGAAGTCGATCGTGTCCAGAGCGCCCCCGCCACCCCATTGCGGAATCGGCTTGCGTAGGAACCGCTGGTACGCCTTGAGGCGGAAGTCGAGCATCCATTCGGGCTCGCCCTTCATCTCCGACATCTGGCGGATGATCTCTTCATTCAGCCCCTTCTGGGGCTTGAAGATGTAGTCCTCCTCGGAGTCGTGCCATCCCAGCTTGTAGGCACCTAGATCAATATCAACGGTGGCCATGGTCCTCAATCACCTTCTTGGAAATCCGACGGGATTAACACCATCCCGATAGTGCAATCTTACCAGCCACCGCCCCCTACCCCCAAGGGCCCTCGTCAGGGGAGACGTTTCTCGGCCCGGTGGAGGAAGGCTGCCATCTCCCCACGAGTGACGAGGTCGACGGGGCAGAATCGGTCGTTGTCGGGAGGATTGCAGCCCAACGTGATCCCCGCCGCGGCGAGGCGTTCGATGTCGGACTCGAACTCAGAGTCGTCGTCGTCCACGAAATCGGCCCCGACCCGATCGGGCAGGTCCAGGCCCCGCACGAGAAAGGCAGCCATCTCGCCGCGAGTGACGGGTCGATCCGGACAGAACATGTCATTGTCAGGCGGATTGCACCCGCGCGTTATCCCGGCGGCGGCCAGGTGCTCGATATCGGACTCGAACACCGAGTTGTCGTCGTCGACGAAGGCGATCGCCGGCCCTCCCGGGAGCTGGAGCGCCCGGTTGAGGAAAGCGGCCATGTGGCCCCGGGTCACCCAGTCACCGGGGCAGAACAGGTCGTTGTCAGGCGGGTTGCAGCCCTTCGTGATCCCCTCTTCCACCAGCCACTCGATGTCGCCCTCGAAGGTCGAGCCGGCGATGTCGAGGAAGCCATCGCCTTGGGGGGGCGAGCTCGGCGGGGGACCGGTGGTAGGCGGGGCGTCGCCGTCCAGGTCGTCGAAGAACTCGACCAATTGCTCTCCTACGAGGTGCTGGCCTTCTTGGTTCAGGTGGCAACCGTCGGAGAGCTGATCCGCGTCCAGCGGGCCGGTGTCGGGCCCGCGCCAGACGTCGAGATTGGAACTCGCCCAGTCGGCGAGCTCGACCGTGACGGTCTGACCCGAGGGACCGGTCAGAGGACAGCCCTCGGCGCCGGTGTAGTAGTTCAGGGGTGACACATAGAGCGGCACCGATCCGACCCTGCGTCTCACCTCGGCGACGACCGACTCCATCCATCGTTGGTGGGTGGCAGTCATTGCCCCGTCGTTCTCCGTTTCCCTGATGCATATCTGGATCCAGATGCCCTCGTAGCCCGCGGGGGGCTCGGCGGCCGCAAACTCTGCCCAGTACTTCGATCCGGGATCCTGCCATTCGGCAAGGCTGCCCCCACCGAGGCCCGGGAGCTCGGCGGCGAGCAGGTCCACGTCGGATGCCTGCCAGTAGCCGACGACATGTTCGGCGGTGTTCGAGCAGCCGATCACCCCGATCGACCCCGGCGAGAACGTCGTGTCTCCACTGGCCGAGGGCGAGGGCATCACGATCGTCGTCACCAACACCCCGAGCATGAACAATGCGATCAGGTAACGATTCACTGGGTCCTCCTTGAGGAGTGGGAATGCCGCGCCGGCACGGGCGGCGATGAGGACCGAGCGAGTTTATCGCCCACTTCCTCTAAAGCCCACTACCAGGCCCTCAGGCTCGACTTTGGGCCAACTCGGCACTCACGGGGAGACGCACGGGACGTGACGCCCGCAGGACCCAGAACCTCTCCCGCTGCCGGTCCCAGTCGCCCAGCACCGCCCCTGCCACCAGCGAACCGGTCAGGCTCAGGTGGCGGTCGAGTAGATCGCGCAGCTCGATCTCATCGATCTCCACCAGCCGATGCATGGCAGGAGATGTCTCGGCAACGAAGCGATTGAGCTTCCCGTCGGGGTCCCAGACGAATGCGCTCCCCCCGGTCATCCCGGCCCCGAAGTTGCGCCCGACAGGCCCGAGTACCACCGCCACGCCTCCCGTCATGTACTCGCAGCCGTGGTCGGAGCATCCCTCGACCACCACTGTGGCTCCACTGTTACGGACGGCGAACCGCTGGCCGACCGTGCCGGCGAGGTAAGCCTCCCCGGCGGTGGCCCCGTACAGCACGGCGTTGCCGGCGGCGTGGGGAACGTGGCCGGACGGCCGGCGGGGTGTGATGACGATCCGTCCCCCGCCCATGCCCTTGCCGACGTAGTCGTTGGCGGCTCCATTGAGACGGAGGTCGATTCCGGAAGCCAGCCAGGCGCCGAGGCTCTGGCCGGCCGTGCCCGACAACCGGACGGTGATCGTGCCCGGCGGGAGGCCTTCGTCGCCGTAGCGGGCGGCGATGGCGCCCGAGATCCCGGCGCCCACCGTCCGATCGATGTTCGACACCGGAAAAGCGAGTTCGACCGGCTCGGCCCTTTCGATCGCCGGTGCCGATTCGGTGAGAAGACGCTCCGACACCCGCGACACCGAGCTCTTGCGGAACCCGGGATGGCGGAGTCGGCCCTCGGCTCTGACCAGCACCTTCGCCAGGCCTGTTGCCATCGGATGATCGATGGGTCGGAGCAGATCGGCGCGTCCGATCACCTCACCCAGGGTCCGGGCCCCGAGGGCGGCGAGATGCACCCGGACCTCCTCGGCGAGCATGCGGAACAGGGCGACGACCTGCTCGGCGGCGCCGGTGAATTTGGCGCGCAGGTCTTCGTTCTGGGTGGCGATCCCGACGGGACAGGTGTTGAGGTGGCACTGGCGCACCATCTTGCAACCCAGAGCCATGAGCGGGAGGGTGCCGAATCCGAACCGCTCGGCCCCGAGGAGGGCGGCGATCACCACGTCGCGCCCGCTACGCAACCCGCCGTCCGTCTCCAGCGTTATCGAGGAACGCAGGCCGTTGGCCACCAGCACCTGATGGGCCTCGGCCACGCCCAGTTCCCAGGGGGATCCGGCGTGCTTGATCGACTCGAGCGGCGACGCCCCGGTCCCGCCGTCGGCGCCGGAGATGAGAATGCCGTCGGCGCGGGCTTTGGCGACCCCGACGGCGACCGTGCCCACCCCCGGCTCCGAGACCAGCTTCACCGATACCCGGGCGGTGGGTTTGAACACCTTGAGGTCGTAAACGAGTTGAGCCAGGTCCTCGATCGAGTAGATGTCGTGATGGGGCGGCGGAGAGATCAGGCTGACGCCGGGCTCGGTGTGACGGAGACGGGCGATCTGTTCGGTCACCTTGTGACCCGGGATCTGCCCCCCTTCTCCCGGCTTCGAGCCTTGCGCCATCTTTATCTGCAACTCCTCGGCCGATGCCAGGTAGCCAGGAGTGACCCCGAACCGGCCCGAGGCCACCTGCTTGATCGCCGAGTTCCGCGACGTCCCGTAGCGGTCGGCGGACTCGCCCCCTTCGCCCGAGTTCGACATCGCCCCGATCTGGTTCATGGCTTCAGACAATGCCTCATGTGTCTCCGGCGAGAGCGCCCCCAGGCTCATCGCCGACGAAACGAAACGGCGCATGATTCGCCCGGCCGATTCCACCTCGGCCAGAGCGACCGGGCGGCGTGGAGCAAAGCTGAGCAGGTCTCGCAGTTGCATCACCGGGCGGTCCTCGATCTTGTCGAGGTAAACCCTCCAGTCGGACTGCTCGCCAGACCGAACCGCCCTCTGCAACGCCAGCACCACGCCGGGGTTGGTGACATGCTCGGCCCCACCCTTGCGTTGCTTGTAGAAGCCGCCAGGAAACTCGTCGCCTTCGCCGTAGCCGGCGTGGAGTTCCAGGATCCGGGACGCCAGGTCTGAGAACGCCAGGCCCGCGGTGCGACGGGGGGCATTCCGGAAGCAGAGGTCGGCCACCTCCTCGTCGATCCCGACGACCTCGAACAGCTCCGAGCCCCGGTAGGCGGACACGGTGGAGATGCCCATCTTGGACATCACCTTGAGCAAGCCCGATTGGAGCGCCGAGCGATAGTTCTCCTGGGCGACCACCGGGTCGAGGCGGACCACGCCCTCGGCCGCCAGCGCCGAGACCTGGTCGATGGCCAGATAGGGATTGACGGCCGAGGCGCCGGAGGCGATGAGCATGGCCAGGTCGTGCGAGTCGCGCGGCTCACCCGACACGACAACCAGGGACGCCTGCATGCGGATCCCGGCCCGGATCAGTCGATGGTGGACCGCTCCCACCAGGAAGGTCATCGGAAGCGGGGCGTGATCGGCGTCGACTTCCCGGTCCGAGAGGACGACGATGGTTGCTCCCCCCCGGACCGCCTCTTCGGCCTCGTCGCAGACGGCGAGGAGCCGCCCCTCCATCGCCTGGGGCCCGTCGGCGGCGCGCCAGGTGGCGGCAATCCAATGGGAGAAGAAGCTGGGATCGCCCGAGAAGACGACACTTTCCAGCTCGGCGTTCGAGAGGATCGGAGAGGAGAGCTCGACCAGATGGGCGGTGCCCGGGGTCTCGTCGAGCAGGGAACCCCGCGAGCCGAGATAGGTGCGCAGTGACATCACTAGCTGCTCCCGGATCGGGTCCATCGGCGGGTTCGTCACCTGGGCGAACAATTGGTGGCAGTAGTGCGACGAACGGCGGGGATGACGCGACAGGGCAGCGAGCGCGGTGTCGCTACCCATCGAGCCCACCGGTGTCTTGCCTTCCGCCATGTCTGCCAGGATCAGGCGGCGCTCCTCGGCGGTGTAGCTGAAGGTGCGGCAGAGGGCGGCGGCGTCGAACCGGTCGTCGGGCACGTTGTCGAACGGCCGCTGGACATACAGGGTCTCGTTGGCGATCCACTCCTCGTACGACGCCCGCCCCGCCAGCTCGGCCCGGATCTCTTCGCCGAACCGGACCCGCCCGGTCCGCCGCTCGAACACCAGCATCTCTCCCGGTCCTAGCTGGCCCGTCGACTCGGCGCGGCTCTCCTCCTCAGGGCAGACTCCCGCCTCCGACGCCACCAGCACCACGTCCGGCGTGATCGCCCAGCGGGCGGGTCGAAGACCGTTGCGGTCCAGTCCGGCGATGAGGTCGACGCCGTCGGTGGCGGCGATCGCCGCCGGGCCGTCCCACGGCTCGGCGAGGAACGCCTGGTACTCGTGGAATGCCCGTAGCTCCGGGGTGAGGTCTGCCACGTTCTCCCAGGCGGCAGGGATGAGCAGCTCCTTGACGTGGGCGATGTCGCGGCCGGAGCGGATGAGCAGCTCGAAGAGGTTGTCGAGGCTGCCGGAGTCCGACTGGGACGCCTGGAGGAAAGGCCGGACGTCGTTGATCCGGTCGCCCCACACCGTTGGACGCCTTCCCGGGATCACGGCGGCATTCTCCCGGGCCAGGGTCCACGACCGGTTGGAGGTGATGGTGTTGATCTCGCCGTTGTGGGCCAGCGTCCTGAACGGCTGGGCGATGTGCCACGACGGGAATGTGTTGGTGGAGTAACGCTGATGGAAGATGGCGAAAGCCGTCTCGTAATCCGGGTCGGCCAGGTCCCAGTAGAAGTCGGCGATGTCCAGGGCGGCGAAGAGGCCCTTGTAGACGACCGTCAGCCCCGAGGCTGATGCGATCGAGAATTCCTCGTCATCCGCCGTCGCCCGCTCGATCTGCTTGCGGGCCAGGAAGAGGATGCGTTCGAACTCGCTCTCGTCCACGTCGGGCGAGCCGAGGACGATGGCCTGCTCGATTCCCGGCATGAGCGAGTGAGCTCGTTCGGACAGCGGAGAGGGGTCGATGGGGACCTGGCGCCACATGGCCAGGCGGGCACCCTCCGCCTCGACGGCCTCGGTGACGATCTCCCGCGCCTTGCGGGGATCCTCCTGGGGGAGGAAACACATGAGGACGCCGATCCGACGCCCCTCTTCGACCGAAAACCCGGCGGCGGCAAGGTCGCGGCGGAGGAGTCGCCGCGGCACCTGAGTCATGATCCCGGCCCCATCGCCGGTGCCGTCGGCGACCTTGACCCCGCGATGATCGAGATGCCGGA
>DATFFO010000157.1:0-11711 GCA_035250025.1 Acidimicrobiia bacterium | reverse complement strand
GAACTTCATCCATACCGTCGTCTACCTATACGCCCACGAGCCCGACGAGGGCGCCGCCGGGGTCGTTCTCAACCGTCCAACCGAGGAGCCCACGGTCGAGCACCTCCCGGCATGGCGCTCGGTTCTTGCCGCGCCCCCGATCATCTTCTGGGGCGGCCCGGTGGCGTCGACCAGCGGAGTCGTGCTCGTCGTCGATAGCGGGAAAGTGCGCCTGGCAGAGGAGCTAGAGCCGCCCGAGGGCGCAGTCCGGGCACGTCTGTTCGTCGGACAGGCCGGGTGGGGCCCCGGTCAGCTGGAGGGCGAGCTGGCGGAAGGTGCCTGGCTCGTGATGGATGCCCTGCCCGACGACGTTCTGGTTCCGTTCCCCGACAGCCTGTGGTCGCAGGTCTTGCGCCGCCACGGAGGACCGCCGGCGATGTGGGCCACCTTGCCCATCGATCCGAGGGTGAACTGATGACGGCAGTCGTACCCAGGCTGCGGCGGGCGAACCAGGGGAACTCTCCGGGGCTGTCGCTCGAGCGCGCCTACTGGGCGGCGGGAGCCGACGTGGTGGTGGGCGTGGATGAGGTCGGGCGCGGCGCCTGGGCCGGCCCGCTGACTGTCGGGGCGGCTGTCGTGCCCGCCGATCGCCGCGTCTACAAGATCCGAGACTCGAAGATGCTCACCGAGAGCGAGCGGGAGGCGATGTTCGAGCGGGTGGCGGGATGGGCGCGGGCTTGGGCCGTGGGCCATGCCAGCTACGAGGAGTGCGACGAGTTGGGCATGTCGGAAGCCCAGCGGCTGGCGGCTCGGCGCGCCATCGATGGCCTCGGGCTGGTGCCCGACCAGGTCATCGTCGATGGGAACTGGGACTTCGTCGGGGGAGCTCAGCGCGTCATACGGGGCGATCGCATATCCCTCTCCGTGGCGGCCGCCTCGATCCTGGCCAAGGTCACGCGCGACCGCATCATGCGCGGCCAGGCGGGCGATTACACCGCCTGGAACTTCGAGGCGAACAAGGGCTACCCCTGCCCCGTCCACAAGGCGGCGCTGCAGGCGTGGGGCCCCAGCGCCATCCATCGCCGGAGCTGGGTGTTCATGGATCATCTCGTCTGGAACGGCTTGGAACGGTATCGCCGGCCGGGGGATCAGCTGGAGTTCGACTTCTAGAACCGTTCTCGCGCATCGATCCCGTCAAAAACGACGCGTTTGATGCGCGAAAACCGGGTGGTGGCGTCAGGCTGCGGGGCTGGGAGCCGTCAACTCGTCCAGGTACTGGGGGAGCATGCGCCGCCAGGTCGTCCAGTCATGGGGATATTCGGCGCCCCAATCGTCGACCCGGTTGGGCACTCCCTTGTCGCCCAGGACCCGAGCCACACGCCAGCTCTCCTCCGGTGCCTCCCAGGCCCCCGAGCCGTGGGCCAGGATCACGAACCGCTGCCGGAGCCGCTCGAGATGGGGTCCTTCCTCGAGATCCGGGAGGAAGTGCACAGGTGAGGTCACGTAGAAGTCGTCCCACCAGGTCCCCTGCAGCCATTTGGTGAGGTCATAGGTGCCCGACAGGCAGACGGCGGACGAGAACACGTCGGGGTGGCGGCACACGGCCGTGAGAGCGTTGAAGGCGCCGATGGAGAAGCCGGAAGCGATGATCTCGATCTCGGCGCTCTGACAGTCCGCCCGGATGGCGGGCACGATCTCGTGACGGATGGCGGCGTCGAATGCCTTCTGCACCCACGACGCGTGGCCGGGAGGGGTCCCCGTCAGCCATGCCCGGCCGTTGAGGGAGTCGACCGAGTACACCTTGATTCGCCCGGCGCCGAGAAGCTCGGAGAGGGCGTCGATCATCAAGAACCGTTCGATCTCCTCGCAGTCGCCGCCCGCGGTCGGAAACACGATCACCGGCGTGCCGTTCACCCCCCACCGGACCAGAGTGATCGCTTCTCCCAGATGTTCCGACCGCCAGCTCTCAGTGACCTTCACGCAGGGGCCATCGTGTCGAGCCGGTCGCGCTCGGTCGTCCGCCAAAATTCGAGCAGACCCCAGAAGTGGTTGGTGAACCGCTCGACCTCATGGGCGGGGAAGAGGACCTGGACCTTGCGGCGCACTGCCTCACGGGCCTTGTCGGAGCCGAAGTACTCCCAGGCGATCTCGTCGAGCGAGGAGAGGTTCTTGGCGCAGAATTCCTCGAAGCGGGCCGTCTCGTACGACTCGTGCCCGATGGCGGCGTAAGCCTTCAACTTCTCCCGATAGGGCATGTCGGAATCGGCGATCAGGAAATAGGGTGTCCAGTCGGGGTGATGACGCATTCGGCGTCGGGTGGCGGCGCAATAGAGCGACCAGCGGATCTTCGCCTTGACCAGCCAGGGGAGGTGGTAGTGGAGGCTCGTCACCTGGGAATCGGGGCAGGCGTTGGCGAAGTCGATCGGATAGAAGACGCCCTCTGAGCGAAGGGCCTCGACGGAGTTGAAGTCCCACCTGAAGAAGGTGTTGATCGTCATCGCCAGGTCGGAGAGGAGCTGCCATTCGTCCCCATCGACGAAGCCGAAATCGATCCGATAACGCTCGTGGAGCGAGGCCGCCGGGTCGTAGCGGATGACGTTGACCTGCGGACCTACGGCGAGGACGCGCACGAACAGATCGAATGGCTCCACGGCCGCCTGGAGATGCATTACCTGACGCCCACTGGCCTCATAGGCGCGTCGCAGGTCGTCTTCGTTCTCGACTCGCGAGACGCCACGCCAGGCTCCACCGTCGTAGGGCTTCAGGTACGCCGGGTATCCGACCTGGCGTCCCACTTCCCCCAGATCGAAATACCGGGCGTAAGACTCGAGCGTCATCTGCAGGTCGGGCTGCGGTTCGTACTCCTTCGGGGGCAGCAGCATGGTCTTCGGGACCGGCAATCCGAGCCGCATCATGGCGGCGTAGGACGTGTGCTTCTCCATGGCCTGCAGGGTGAACGGGTTGTTGAGCACGTACAGGTCGTCATGGACGACGGCCTTCTTGATCCACTCCCGCGATGTGTGGTACCAGTGCGTGAGACGGTCGAGCAGTACGTCGTAGCGCACCGGTTGGCGAAGGTCGAAGGGCTCGATCGTGACGCGTTCGACGTCGAAACGGATGTCCTCGCCCCCGATTCTTACCACAGGGTCCATTCTGCGGAGGATGTCCTCGTAGAAGATGGGCCAGCAGAGGTCGGCGCCGAGGCTCAGGCCGATGAGGCGGGTCGACTCCGTGTGCATCTGGGCGAGACTAACCGAGGGTATGGGTGAGGGCTGCTCGGAGACGATCCCGCCAGGAGGCCCACTGGTGGCCCTCCCAGGTCTCCTCGTACCGCACCGTCATGTCGAGGGCGCGGAGCCGCGGGACCAGGGCGCGGTTGAGGTCGATCAGCCCTTCGTAGCGTCCGCACGAGATGTACGCCCGCATGCCGGCCAGGCGGCGGTCGCGGTCGATGCCGGCCACCAGCTCAGAGATCGGTCCGAACAACTCGGCCGATTCGTCGTCTGCGACATGGGTGGCGAACGAGCCCGAAAGCAGTCCGACGCCGGTGATGGTCTCGGGGCGGTGCCAGGCGACGGAGAGTGACGCAACCGCCCCCAGGCTCGATCCGATCATGACACGGTGCTCGTCGAGAACGGTGCGGCGCAGGAGGTGGCGCTCGATCTCCTCGACATGGGCGGCGTGGCGCTCGTCGCTGGCGTACTCGACAAGGCGGTGCCGCGGTTGATGGAGCGCCGCCACTACCGGCGGGATCTCGCCCTGGGCGATCAGGTTGTCGAGCACCACCGAGAGCATCGAATGGTGCAGGAAGTCGGGGCCGTCGTGCACGACGACGAACGGGTGCGGCTCGTGACGGGTGTGCCCGGCCGGGAGGTACAGCATGTGATGGCGCCGCTCACCCCACACGTCGGACCTCACCCGAATCTCCGAGACCTTGCCGGCCGCCACGTCGGGATTCGGGTGGGTCCACTCGGGACGTTGGTAAGCGGGGCCGGTGGCGAGCGAATTGACGCCGAACGGGTTGCTCGTCGTCTCCGGGTTGAGCGGATCGAGGACGGCACTCTCCCGATCCCCCCGGTCGATCCCCAGCCGGTACTCGATCATCGCCTTGGCCG
Organism: Acidimicrobiia bacterium; assembly: GCA_035250025.1. Taxonomy (GTDB): domain Bacteria; phylum Actinomycetota; class Acidimicrobiia; order Spongiisociales; family ZC4RG35; genus DATFFO01. The sequence continues at coordinate 7,617 of DATFFO010000157.1, read as the reverse complement.
GCAAGGGAGTGGGCAGGACCCAGATGTCCGACCCGGCGAGGCGACGAAAGGCAGGAACCGCGGGGAAGGCGGGCATCCAGGTGAGGAGGCTCACGCGTTCCGCCCGGCCCCGCCACACGAACAGCGACGTCCCGTCGGGCAGGTGAACGGGTGTCGCCAGTGATCCCTCGTCGATCCTGCGCTCGAGGTCATGGGCGGCGGATATGAGCCCCAGATCGGTGAGCAGATTCACATCGGGAGGGTATCGCAGACCACAATCCCGCCGGATGCCGCTGGTTCTCACGAGACAGGATGAGGCGCTGCTCGACGGGGATGCCGGCGACGGTGTGGCGTTGGCCATGCGGGTCATGGTCCGGACGGCGGCGGCGATGGGCGCCGGTCACCTGCTCGACGTGACCTCTGCCCACATCGATGGATGTCTCTACCACGGCCGGGCCGGGCTGGACTTCGTCCGGGCGCTGGTGGAGGGCGGGGCTCGTACCGTGGTGCCTGCCACCCTCAACGTCGCCTCGCTCGACCTGCTCCATCCGGACCTGATGCGGGTCGACCCCGAAGTGGCAGCCGAGGCCAGGACGCAGATGGACGCCTACGTCGATCTGGGCTGCCGGCCGACCTGGACCTGCGCCCCGTATCAGCTGCCGGTCAGACCCGCGTTCGGAGAGCAGGTCGCCTGGGCCGAGTCGAACGCCATCGTCTTCGCCAACTCGGTGCTGGGCGCCCGAACCGAGCGTTACGGCGACTTCATCGACATCGCCGCCGCGGTCACCGGTAGGGCGCCGGCCGTGGGCCTGCACCTCGACGGAGGACGCCTTGCCACGCTGGCGGTGTCGGTGGAGGCGGTGAGCGCCTTATGCGACGACGACGCCTTCTATCCGCTGTTGGGCCACGTCCTCGGCCTGGTGGCCGGGTCCCGGGTCGCCGCCGTCGTCGGTCTGCCCACCGGCACCAGCGAGGATCGCCTCAAGGCGATCGGTGCGTCCGCGGCCGCATCCGGTGCAGTGGGAATGTTTCACGCTGTCGGCATCACCCCGGAGGCACCCGACCTGGTCACTGCCACAGGGGGAGCGGCGGTCCCCGAGTTCTCGGTCCAGCTCTCCGACCTGGACTCAGCGGCGGCGGCCCTGACCACTACCACTGAGCGGCGAGTCGACGCCGTCTCGGTCGGGACACCTCATTACTCGGCCTCGGAGATGCGGCGACTGGCCGAGCTGGTCGACGCCCGGACGGTTGCGGTCCCGTTGTACGTCAACACCAGCCGGGACGTCCTCGAGCAGATCGGGGAACTCGCCGGGGCACTTGCAGGTGCGGGTGTGAGGATCGTGACCGACACCTGCACCTACATCACCCCCATCCTCGATCCTGACGCACGTGTCGTGATGACTGACTCTGCCAAGTGGGCCTACTACGCCCCGGCCAACCTCGGCGTCGACGTCGTCTTCGGCTCCCTCCAGGCTTGTGTCGAAGCAGCCATCAGCGGCCAGGCAGGGACGCCGTGGTGACCTGGAGGGGCGACCCGCTGGTGGCAGGTGCGGCCTCGGGGCCTGTGGTCTTTCTCACCGAGCCGGTCTCTTTCTGGGGTGGAGTGGACCCTGTGACGGGGGAGATCTCTGACCCCCACCACCCCCAGCTCGGAGTGGAACTGACGGGTTCGGTCCTCGTGATGGCTGAGAGCCGCGGCTCGTCGTCGGCCTCGACCGTGCTGGCGGAGATGATCCGAACCGGACGGGCTCCCGCCGCCATCCTGTTGGGCCGCTCCGACCCGATCATCGTCCTTGGTGCGGTCGTGGCATCCGAACTCTATGGTCTGGTCATGCCCGTGGTATCCGTGCCCGGGCTTTTCCAGAGCCGCCATCTGGGAGGATCAGCGGTGGTCGAGCCCAACGGCGACGTGACAGTCGACCGATGACCGTTCAAGAAACAGGCTCTGCGAAGCCGATAATGTCCGGAATGCCAGGAAATCGATCCGAAGGCGCGGAACTGGAGGACCTGTTCCGGCGTCTACCTGCTGCGGTCTACCGCTCATCGGCCGACGGTGATGTCCTGGCGGCCAACCAGGCCACAGCCGATCTGCTCGGTTACGACTCAGTCGAGCAGCTGCTGGCGGTGGACAACGTCGCCGAGTGGTCGCACGTCGACCCGACGCGGCGCAAGGAGTGGCGCAGGAGCATCGAGGCCAAAGGCACCGTGCACGGTTTTCGCCAGCGATTGCGCCGTCGCGACGGTGAGATCGTCTGGGTGAGGGACACCGCCCTGGCGGTCTACGACGACGACGGAGAACTCCGTTTCTACGAGGGTGTCCTGGTCGACATCACAGCCGAAGTCCAGGCGTCGAACTCGTCCTCGGTCCTGTCTGGTGTTCTGGAGTCGACCAGCGATCTCGTCATCGTGTTCGACGACGAGGGACACCTGCGCTGGGCAAACGGCGCCTCACGGGCGTTCTTGGGGATCACCGAAGAGGAGGCTCGCAGCCGCCCTCACGTCAACGAGCTCATTCACGGGATGGACTGGGAGCGCATCGTCCGGTTCGCCGCCCCTCGGGGCTGGTCGGGAGAGGTCACAGTCCCCGACGTGAGCGGGACGCCGTGCCCGTTGTGGGCGGTGGTAACCGTCCATGAGGGCGAGGACGATCGCACCTACGTGGCGGCCATGGCCCGTGACCTGACGCACATGAAGAGCACCCAGCAGCGCCTGGAAGAGTTGGTCACCGCCAAGGACGTCTTCGTGGCCACCGTGTCGCATGAGCTGCGTAACCCGCTGACCGGGGTGATGGGGCTGGCAGAGGAGCTACGCGACCGATTCACAGAGTTCGGCGACCGCGAGCGCCATGATCTCATCACGCTCATCGCCCACCAGGCCGCCGAGATGACGTGGCTGGTCGACGATCTGCTGGTGGCCGCCCGGTCGGATGTGGGCGAAGTCGCCATCGTTCCCGAGACCGTGGACGTCGTCAGCCATCTGACCGGCATGACCGGCAACAGCGGCGCGATCGCCTGGGACCTGCCCGACGAGTCCCTTCCGGCTTGGATCGACCCGCATCGATTTCGTCAAATCGTCCGCAATCTCCTCAGCAATGCCGAGCGCCACGGGGGACGCAATGTCAGGGTGCGGGCGGAGCGGGTGGGCGAAAACGTCGTCGTCTCGGTCTCGGACGACGGCCACGGAGTTCCTGCCGAGGACGCGGAACGGATCTTCGAGGCGTATCACCGGGCGGAGGGCAGTGCCGTGAAGAAGGGCTCCGTTGGCCTCGGCCTGAGCGTGGCCCGCCGGCTGGCCCGCCTCATGGGCGGCGAGGTCGACTACGTCCACGAGGACGGATGGGCCACCTTCCGGGTCACCGTCCCCGCCGCCGACGGGTTGCGGGTTCCCGCCCCATAGCCCGAGCCCGTAGCATCCCCCGTATGCGCGTCATGGTCACCGGCGGAGCCGGATTCGTGGGCAGCCACATCTGTGTCGCCCTCGCCGAGGTCGGTCACACACCGGTGATCGTCGACACGTTCGTCAACGCCAAACAGGACGTCCCCGAGCGAATCGGTCGGATCACCGGTCAGCAGCCGGCGGTGTTCGATGTCGACATCAGGGATGGTGCCGGTCTCGACGAGCTCTTCTCGGCAGCCCGATATGACGTCGTCATCCATTGTGCGGCGTTCAAGGCCGTCGGTGAATCGGTGGCGAAGCCGCTCGATTACTACGACAACAATGTCGACGGCACCATCGCGCTCCTCAAGGCGATGGACCGCCACGACGTCCGCCGCCTCGTCTTCTCGTCCTCGGCGACCGTCTATGGAGACCCGGATTCCGTGCCTGTCACCGAGGCATCTCCGGTGGGGAGGGCCACCAACCCCTATGGATGGACGAAGGTGATGATGGAACAGGTGATCGCCGATCTCTACCGGTCCGATCCCCGTTGGTCGATGGCGATCCTGCGCTATTTCAACCCGGTGGGAGCGCATCCCAGTGGTCTCATCGGCGAAGACCCAATGGGCATACCCACCAACCTGATGCCGTTCATCGCCCAGGTGGCCGCCGGCCGCCTCGACAAACTCGAGATCTTCGGTGGCGATTACCCGACGGTCGACGGGACCGGGGTGCGTGACTTCATCCACGTGGCCGACGCCGCCGAGGGACACACTGCCGTGCTCGGCGCATTGAGCGAGCCCGGAGCCTGGCTGGTCTACAACCTCGGCACCGGTCGGGGCACCTCGGTGCTGGAGATGGTGGCCGCCTTCGAGACGGCCACCGGTGTCGAAGTCCCCTACGAGATCGTGGCCCGGCGGCCGGGCGACGTGCCCGAGACCTGGGCTGCCGTGGATCGAGCGGAAGTCGACCTGGGATGGAAGGCCACCCGCACCGTCGAGGACATGTGCGCCGACATGTGGCGCTGGCAACGCTCCGACTACGCCGGCTAGAACGTTTGTCCCCCTTCGCTTCGCTCAGGGGGAAAAAGTGGCGAACCTGCCACTCAAGATCGGAGGGTGTAGGTGCCCGTTAGGGTCGCTGAGTCGAGGATGTGACCTTCCATCGCTTGCAGGGTGTCGGAGGCCGTGAAGTCGCCCTCGACGTCCAGGCGATCGGTGTCCAGCGCATAGATCGTGAAGTCGTAGCGGTGGACGATGCTGTCGTTCCAGGGCGGGCATGGTCCGTCGTAGCCTTTGTAGGTGCCCTCCATGTCGGGATCGCCCGCGAACCATCCGGTGTAGTCGTTCACTCCCTCGCGGGGGCCCTCGGACAGCCCGGGCTTGCCCCGAGGGGTCACCCCCTCGCAGAAGGCGGCCTCGGAGATCGACCGGGTCTCAGGCGGGATGTCGACCAGCACCCAATGGGTGAAGTCTGCCCGGGGCAGGTCTGCGGGGACTTCCCGATCCTCCTGGTTGGCGTCGTCCCTCACGCTGGGGGCGTCGCGGTCGATGCAGAGGAGGACGTAGGACCGAGTGCCTTCGGGCGCACCGGTCCAGTGGAGGGCGGGGTTGCGATTGGCGGCGAAGGTGACGTGATCGTCGGGGTCGGGCACGGCGAGCGCATACACGCCCGGTATGGCCTGCCCGTCGGTGAAGGCGGGGCTGGTGAGTTCCATCGTCGGAGACTAACCCGAGGCGCCGGGCAAGAGTCTCCCTCCACGCCGGTCCGCCAGGTATCGAGTTCCGATAGCGTGGGCGCATGACCGACCACAGCGATCTCGTCGAACGGACCCGAGCATGGATCGAAGGGGACCCGGACGAAAAGAGCCGCCAGGACCTGGAAGCTCTCATCGCCGCCGAGGATTGGGAGAGTCTGAGCGAACGCATGGATGGCGCCCTGGAGTTCGGGACAGCCGGCATTCGGGGCCGGGTGGAGGCCGGATCCAACCGTATGAATAGGGCCGTCGTCATCAGGACCACCGCCGGCCTGTCCGATTTCCTGCTCGCCAACCGCGCCGGCCCGGTCGTTGTCGGGTTCGATGGTCGAACCTCGTCGGAGGAGTTCGCAGACGACACGGTGGGGGTGCTGGTGGCGGCGGGCCATGAAGTCCGCTACTTCACAGAACCGGTGCCGACCCCGCTCGTCGCCTTCACCGCCCGCCGTCTCCGGGCCGCGGCTGCCGTCGTGGTGACGGCGAGTCACAACCCCCCGGCCGACAACGGCTACAAGGTCTACGACTCGAACGGGGCCCAGATCATCCCGCCTGTCGATTCGCAGATCGCCTCCGCCATTGCTGCCGTGGGTCCGGCCGTTGCCGTTCCGCGCACGGAGGAAGCAATGAGCGGGGCCTCGCCCGCCGCGGTGGCTATCGACGCCGACGAGGCCTACGTCGCATATCGGGCGGAGGTTGACGCCGTGAGGACACGGGCGGCCGGCAGCGACATCGCTGTCGCCTACACACCGATCCACGGGGTTGGATGGCGGGTCGTCGAGCGGCTGTTCCGGGACGCCGGCTACAAGCGGCTGCGTGTGGTTGAGGCACAACGTGATCCCGATGGAAGCTTTCCGACTGTGGCCTTTCCCAATCCCGAGGAGCCGGGGGCGATGGATCTGGTCATGGAACTGGGCGACCGGATCGACGCCGACCTGGTCATCGCCAATGATCCCGATGCCGACCGGCTGGCAGTCGCCCTGCCCGAAGAGGATGGGTCGTGGCGACTCCTCACCGGTAACCAGATCGGGGTGCTCATGGCCGACTGGCTCCTCGAGCACTGGGACGAAGAGGATCGGCCCCTGGTGATCAACTCCATCGTCTCGTCGCCGATGCTGGCGACCATCGCCGAGGCTCGGGGGGCCCGTTTCGAGCAGACGCTGACCGGGTTCAAGTGGATCGCCAACGCCGCCATGGACCTCGAGGCGGCGGGGGAGGGGCGGTTCTGCTGTGGATATGAGGAGGCTCTCGGCTACTCGGTCGGTCAGGTCGTGCGCGACAAGGACGGCATGTCGGCGGCCCTCGTCTTTTGCGACATGGCGGCCACGCTCATGGAGGAAGGCTCCGACGTCGGCGCCCGGCTCGAAGACCTGTATCGCCGCAGCGGCCTGTGGGTCAGCACCCAGCTGAGCGCGGTGCGGCCCGGGAGCGAGGGTCTGGCCGAGATCGAAGCTGTCATGCAGGGCCTGGGGTCGAAGGTACCGGACGAGCTGGCGGGGAGGTCGGTCGTCTCCTCGACCGACTATCGCCGGGGCGCCGACGACCGACCCCGCTGGCTGGCGGCGACGCCACTGGTGGCCCTCGACCTGGAAGGTGGCGGACGGGTGCTGATCCGGCCCTCGGGAACCGAGCCCAAGTTGAAGATATATGTGGACCTGCCGGGCGACGCCGGTGACGACCCTCGCACCGCCGAGGAGGAGATCATCAGCGAGGCAGAGTCGATCGCCAAGGAAGCGGCCGTCTTCCTCGGCCTGTGAGCGTCAGCGCTGAGACTGGCGATAGAGGTAGAGCCACCCGAGGCCGTGGATGGCGACGCCGATGAGGAGGACAAGCGTCACGACCCACTGGCCGAGAGCCGCCGCCAGGAGCGCCGTCACGCCGGCGGCTATCACCAGGGCAGTGCGCACGCCGTTGAGTGGTCCGAACATCGTCTCAGGATACCGTCGGGCCGGCCGTGAGCCGCAGCCGCATCCGCGGCCCGTATCATCCCGGCGATGCCAGCCGCCCTCTTCCAGGTCGACGGAGCGCAACTCGTCCCTGACCCGGTTACGCGAGGAGGCTGGTCCGACCTCGCCCAGCACGGAAGCCCGCCCGCCGGCATCCTGGCCCGGGCGGTGGAACGAGTGCCGACGGCGGCGCCGATGCAAGTCGTGCGGTTCACGATCGATCTCTTCCGCGAGGTTCCGATCGCCCCCCTCACTGTCACCACGGAGATCCTGCGGGAGGGCCGGCGAATCCAGCTGGTACGCGCCCGTCTCCACCACGGGTCCGTGGAGGTCGGACAGGCGGTCGCCCTCAAGATCCGGACGGTGTCGTTCGCCGCGCTGGGGGAGTTGACGGGCTCGGCGCCCGTCGACGATCTTCCCGAACCTGGTCCGGAGGAGCTGCCCATCCTCGACTGGCGGGACACCTTCGGCAGCGGCATCGATGTCCCTCGATTCCACACAGACGGCGTGGAGATCCGGACCGTCGACGACTCCTTCGTCAAGCCCGTGGCCGGTCACTCGTGG
>DATFFO010000156.1:0-10097 GCA_035250025.1 Acidimicrobiia bacterium | reverse complement strand
GGTCGGCCCCAACCTGGAGGCGGCCAGCCGCAGCCTGGGCATGGGGCAACTGGCCACGCTGCGCCGCATCACCCTGCCGTTGGTCAGGCACTCCATGCTCGCTGGAGGCGGCCTCGTATTCCTCACCGTCATGAAGGAGCTGCCCGCCACCCTCCTCCTGCGGCCCACCGGATTCGAGACGCTGGCGGTGCGCATCTGGAGCGCCGCCTCCGAGCTCTTCTACACTCAGGCCAGCGTGGCCGCTCTTGTCCTTGTGGCCATCTCGGCCGTGCCCCTCTACTCGATGGTCGTCCGCGACATCCACGCCTGATGCCCCCACACAGCCTGCCCACCGACGAATACACCCTCGCGATACGGGTGCGTGACGTCTCCAAGCGCTTCGACGGAACTGTGGCTCTCGACGGCTTCCACCTCGATGTCCACGCCGGCCACGTCATGACGCTCCTCGGTCCCTCCGGCTCGGGCAAGACGACCGCTCTCCGTCTCATAGCCGGCTTCGACCGACCAGACGGGGGGTCGATCGAGATCGAGGGGACGCCGGTTGCGGACGCCACCACCTTCGCCCCTCCCGAGAGGCGTCGGGTAGGGATGGTATTCCAGGACTACGCCCTCTTTCCTCACCTCACGGTCGCCCGCAATGTCGCCTACGGGGTGTCCAAGAGCCACCGCTCGCGGCGGGTGGCCGAAACCCTGGAGCTCGTGGGTCTGGTGGGGAAGGAGGAGCGGCTCCCCCATGAGCTGTCGGGCGGTGAACAGCAGCGGGTCGCCCTGGCCCGCGCCCTGGCCCCGGAACCCAAGGTCATCCTGCTCGACGAGCCCTTCTCGAACCTCGACGCCGCCCTGCGCTCCCGAGTCCGGGCCGAGGTCGCCGACATCCTCCGCCAGGCCGGCGCCACCGCCGTGTTCGTGACCCACGATCAGGAGGAGGCGCTCTCGATGAGCGACTTCGTGGCAGTCATGCACGACGGCAGGGTCGTCCAGGCCGCCCGCCCCTCCGACCTCTACCGCAGCCCGGTCGATGAGTGGGTCGCTGGATTCTTGGGGGACGCCGACTTCCTCGTCGGCGATGCCAACGGCCGGTCGGTGGCCACCTCCGCCGGCACCTTCCCGACGGACCTGACCGGGGCCGTGCGAGTGATGATCAGGCCGGAGGTGGTCAGCCTGGTGCCCGACGCCACCGGCCCGGCGGTGGTCGATGCTCGCCAGTTCTTCGGCCACGACCAGTTGGTGACCGTCTCCCTGGCCGATGGCACCCGCCTCCGCGCCCGCCTCGGCCCCTCCCCCAACCTGGAGCCGGGCGACAAGGTCCTGGTATCCGTGGGGGAGGCGACAACCTTTCCCTGGCGGGAGTCACTTCCCGCGGGCTGACCCCGGGCGGTTGCTGCCGGTGCCGTCAGGACGCCCGGGCAGGTGGCAGGATGACGACATGATCGGTGTGATCCTGGCCGGGGGCCGCAGCCGCCGGATGGGGAGCGACAAGGCCACCGTCGACGTGGCAGGACGGCCGATGATCGCCTGGGTGGCCAAGGCCCTCGGCGCCATCTGCGAGCAAGTGGTCGTGGCAGGCGGGGCCGGGACCGAAGACCTCCCCCTGCTCCCCGACTCGTTGCCCGCCCACCGCGGCCCGCTGGCCGGGGTGGTGTCGGCCATGGACAACTTCCCCCACTCGATGCTGGCCGTCGTCGCCGTCGACCAGCCGTGGGTGCGGACCGAAACCATCGCCCGCCTCCGTGATCTGGCGGGGGGCATGGCCGCCGCCCCCGTCGACGGTGGGGTGCGACAGACGACCTGCGCCGTCTACCCCCCCAGCCTGGCCGAGCTCTCCAGGCAGGAACTGGCCGGCGACGGCTCGCTCCAGAGCCTCCTCGACCTGGCCTCGTTCATCCCCGTGGTCGACTGGCACGAATGGGGCGAGGACGGGCGCTCGTGGTTCTCGGCCGACACCCCCGCCGCACTCGCCGACGGGCTGGAGCGCTTCGGCCCCCCCACCTGACCCGACCCCTCTTCACTTTCGCGCATCAAACGCGTCGGATTTGACGGAATCGATGCGCGAAAGCGGGGGGACGGGCGCGACCCCCTTCATTTTCGAAGGCGCTTCCAGCAATGTCGGCGATCAATGGACGCCGATGACGTGATCCGAGAACTTTCCGCCGATCAGTACGGGGCGATGAGTTTGCGCCAACTCAGCGCCCGCGGCATCAGCGGAAACGTGATCAGGAGACGGATCCAGGCTGGCCACCTCCAGCGGGTGGCCCGAGGCGTGGTCGTGCTGGGAGGAACCCCGGCCCTTGCTGCCCGCGACTCCATGATCGCCGTCCTCGAGGCGCCCCCCGGCGCCATGATCTCACACCGCTCGGCAGCGCGTTGGTGGGGGCTTCCCGGTTTCGACTTGAGCGGCTCGATCGAGGTAACGATCCCGCGACGAGGGGCACCAAAGCAGACCAGCGTCGGGCTTTGGCACTACCTCGCCCCCATGCCAAGTCGTGGTGTGCGGCTCCTTCGAGGGATTCCGGTCAGCTCGCCCGCCCTGATGCTGCTCCAGCTCGGCGCCGTCTGCCACGAGCAACGGGTTCTGCGAGCCGCCAACAACGCGCTGGCGCGGGGGATTGTCACCGTGCCGGAGATACGGCGGATGCGGAACGTACTGGCGGGCTCGGGTCGCAACGGGGTCGGGGTCCTGGGACGGATACTCGACATCATCGGAGATGACTACGTCCCCACGGACTCCGGAACGGAGCTGCGTCTCGTGGACCTGGCGTCCGGCGCCGGCATTGAACTGGAACGGCAGGTCTGGGTGGGAGACGGCGAGGACCGCATAGGCCGGGCCGACTTCCGCCTTCGGGCCGATCCCACCGGCCTCATCGAACTGCTGAGCTTCAAGTACCACGCCATGTTTCTCGACCGGCTGGCCGACAGCCACCGTTTCCAGCGGATGGAGCGGGCCGGATTCTCGGTCCTCAAGATCTGGGACACCGATGTCTGGAACCGCCCCACCGAGGTGGTCGCTGCCCTCCACCGTTTTCGCGCATCGATCACGTCGGATCTGACGTGATCGATGCGCGAAAACGGGGGTTTGGACTGTCAGATCTCGACGATGCGGCCGATCTCGACGACGCGGTCCGAGGGCAAGCGGAAGTAACGGGCCGCGTCGGAGGCATTGCGATGGAGGAAGACGAAGATCCGCTCCTGCGCCCTGGTCAACGTGTACCGCCGGGGAGTGGAGCGGATGGTCTCGCGGCCCAGCACGAACACCGTGTCGGCGACGTGGAAGACGGGATCGTCGCTGGCGGCGAGAGCGGCGGCAACGTCGGGCTGTTCGCTGAAACCGAAGTGCATGATTATCTGGGTGAAGCCGTGGTCGAGTTCCGTGACCTCCAGCCGCCGGGCGGCAGGGACGTGGGGGACCTCGTCGCTGATGACGGAAAGAAGCACGACCTCCTCATGGAGAGTGTGGTTGGCAGCCAGGTTCGACAGGAGTGCAGGAGGTAGCACCCAGGGCTCCGAGAACATGTACACGGCCGTGCCGGGCACGCGTGTCACAGGCTTTGAATCCCAGGTGGCGAACACCTGCTCGTAACGCACGTCGGCCCGGCGCATGAGCGCGTTGACCAGGCGGCGCCCCATTCGCCATGTCCTCATGATGAAATACACCAGAGCCGCCGCTGCCAGCGGGAACCAGCCGCCGGCCGGGATCTTGAGGACGTTGGCTCCGAAGAACGCCAGGTCGACAACGAGCAGAGGGATCACAACGAGAGCCGTCTTCCATCGCGCCCAGCCGAAGCGATCCGTGGCCACGGCGGCGAACAACACGGTGGTGATGACCATGGTGCCGGTGACGGCCAGACCGTACGCCGCCGCCAGGTTGGAAGACGTGCGGAAGGTCACCACGAGGCCTATGCAGACGACCATCAAGATCCAGTTGACGGCCGGCAGGTAGACCTGGCCCTTCTCCTCCGTCGAGGTGTGACGGATCTGCAACCGCGGGAAGCAGTCCAGCTGGATGGCCTGGACCGTGAGCGAAAAGGCGCCGGTGATGAGCGCCTGGCTGGCAACCACGGTGGCCGAGGTAGCCAGCACCACCAACGGGATGAGTGCCCAGGCCGGCGCCATGAGGTAGAAGGGGTTTTCGATGGCGCCGGGCGTGGAGATCAGGAGGGCCCCCTGGCCCAGGTAGGTGAGGATGAGCGCCGGCATCACCACGGTGAACCACGAGATGCGGATCGGGCCGACCCCGAAGTGGCCGATGTCGGCGTACAGGGCCTCGGCACCCGTGACGACCAGGACCACCGAGCCGAGTGAAGCGAAACCAGCGAACCCGTTGGTGGCCAGATAGGAGAAGGCATGGCGGGGATTGAAGGCGGCCAGCACGGCCGGTGTCCCGAGAATCTGGCCCAGGCCGAGTACGGCCAGGACCACGAACCAAACCAGCATGATGGCGCCGAACACCCTGCCCAGCGCTGCCGTCCCCCGGGATTGCACCGAGAAGAGGGCGACCAGGATCACGATCGCAATCGGGACGACGTAGGGCTCGAAGACGGGAGTGGCAATCTCGAGGCCCTCGACGGCAGACAGGACGGAGATGGCGGGCGTGATGGCACCCTCTCCATAGAGGAGCGCGGTTCCGAACAAACCCGCCAGGAACAGCCACCATCGGCGGCCCTCGCCAGGGCGGGCAAAGAGCAGCGAGGCAAGCGCCAGAATGCCGCCCTCGCCGTGGTTGTCCGCCCGCATCACGAGGGTGATGTACTTGATCGCGATGATGACGATCAGGGCCCAGATGATGAGGGACAGCACTCCCGTGACGTTGGGCTGGTTGAGCGGCACCCCGTGGCCCGGGGCCAGGGCCTCCCGGAAGGCGTAGAGGGGAGAGGTGCCGATGTCACCGAACACGATCCCAACGGCGGCCACGACCAAACCGAGCCGCACGCCCTTGGATTGCTGACCGCCAGACACGTTGGGGGAGGTTAGGCCTCCGGTGGTTTGCGGCGGGCGACCAGGACGCCCTCTCGAAAGGGGAAGGCGACCGCTTCGAAGAGCGGATCGGCGGCGATGAGACGATTGAATTCGTCGGTGCCATGCCCCTGGTCGAGCCAGCCGCCGCCGGTGCCGTAGACGTTGTCAGCGATCACCAAGCCGCCGGGCGCCACCAGCGGGCGGGCCAACTCGAGGTACCCGGGGTACTCGTGCTTCACGGCATCGAGGAAGACCACGTCGACGCTGCCCGGCTCCATCTCGTCGGCGAGCGTGGCCAGGACATCGAGACCGGCGCCACGACGCAGGTCGACCCGGTCGGCGACGCCGGCTCGTTCGAACTGGCGAGCGGCAAAGTCGGCATGCCTTTCGTTGGCTTCGATCGTGATGAGGCGGCCGCCGGCCCGGAGGCCGCGGGCGATCCAGATCCCGGAGTAGCCACCCAGCGTCCCCACCTCGATTGCCAGCCTGGCCTCGGTCATCGAGGTCAGGATCATCAACAAGCGTCCGACGTCGGGACCAACAGAGATCGCCGGGAGCCCCTCCTCAACCGCTTCGTCCATCAGCCCGGCCAGGTGCTCGTCCTGGTCTCCGAACACTCGCCGCGAGTAGTCGTTGAGGAAGTCCCAGGTTTCGTTGGTCATGTGTGCCATCGGCCGACCTTACGCCGACCCGCGGTGGGCATCGGCCTCCTGGCGCTCCCGAACCCGCTCCAGCCACTCTCTCACCGTCATCGCCCCCGGATGGATGGCGCGCGTCGAGGTGGTGTCCGTGGGATACGTTCCCGTCTTCACCCACCGCCAGATCGCCGTCACATCCTTCTTGGTGAACCGGTCGAACAGCCAGATCGGCATCGGGAAAGTGCGGGGATCGTGGCCCATTACGTCGCGGTAGATCGCCCGGCAATCGGCCAGCGATACGACGTCGCTGACCAGCAGCAGGCTCTCGCCCACGAACTCGTCGGGTCGGGCGAAGACGACGGTGGCGACGGCCCCGACATCCTCTGCCGCCAGCCAGGCAATAGGTCGCTGATCTCCGGACAGCCTGGGCCAGATCCTCCACGTCCCCACGGCCGGGTAATAGGACTTGTCCGTCATCAGCTCCATCAGCGCCTGCGGCCGGAGGCTCGTGAACGCCAGACCCAGCTCGCGCATGTGGTCCTCGACCTGCAGCTTGGCCTCCCACGAGGCGATGCCCGTGCCTGTCTCCCCGGTACCGGCAGAGGCATAGACGAGGTGGGCGACACCGACTTGCTTGGCGACATCCGCCACGTTCCGACCCTGGACGACCTCCCGGTCGAAGCCGGCGATCATCCCGTTCTGGACGCTGAAGACCCCGTGCACGCCATCGAAGGCCCGTCGCAGAGACGCCGGATCCTCCATGTCGGCGCCCACGACCTCAGCCCCGAGTTCCGACAGGGCGACGGCGCGGTCCTGGTCGGGCCGGCGGGTGAGGGCCCGGACCTGCCACCCCGATGCGAGGAGGCTTCTTGCCACCGCACCGCCCTGACGTCCTGTGGCGCCGCAGACGGCGATCGTGCCATGCCCAACAGTCATTTCGATGCGCCTCCGCTTGTCGGCGCCGAATCTAGTGGTGCGTCGAGCCGCGTCAGGGGCAGCGATGGGTGGGTTCGCGGTTTACCGCCCAAAATTCGGACCGATACTTAACCTGCTCACTGCAGAGGCGACGATGAACTATCCACTGCTCTACGGCGAACATCTCAGCCCTCAGGACTTAGGGGCGCTTGCCCAGACGGCCGGCCTCGGCACGGCCGAGCTGGAACGCCTGCTGCGGGACCGACCGGGCGCCATCGACGATCTCCTCGCATCCCCAAAGCTCTATGACCAGATCTTCGGCGCCGAACACCAGGCACTCGCTCCGGGGGTGTCGACTTTCCTGGCGTTCGGTGCCCTGGTGCATCGATCCGCCCGCGACCTCCAGGCAGCAAGCCACGTTCCTGAATGGTCGGGTCCCGGGAAGCGGCTTCCCGTGTTCGACGTCGAGCCGATGCGGGCATTCCTCGGCGACGGGCTCTGCCGCTTCTTCCTCACCGAGTTCCTGGACTCGTTCACAACCGTGGCGAGCGGCAGCTACCTCGTGAAGACCCGGACCGGCCGCCAGCGCCGCCGCTTCAGCGAGCTGGACCTGGGGCGCATGGCAGAGGTGGTCGAGATGTTGCCGCCGCTCGAACGGCCCGGGGGCTATCGCCGGCTGGGCGACATAGCCCTGTTCATGAGCGGGGTCTTTCCCGATCATGCCGCCACTCATCCGCTTTCGCCGACCCAGCGCCGCCTCGTGGTCGAATCGGCTGGCATCAAGGCGGCGGACGCCCTGGTCGAAGACGGCGGCCTCCGTTTCTTCGACACCGCCGGCGCCGGCTGGTACCGGCGGGCCGCCGATGAGGTCGAGCATGTGAACCAGGGCAGATCGGGTTTCCTGCGCACGCTCTCGGAGGGGTTCGGACAGGCCCGTCGCATCCTCAACTACATGGCCGACCGCTACCTGTTCAAGGCGCATTTCGACTGACGGGCAGACTCGATTGACGCCCCCGTCGCGGCAAGAACAGATAGCGTGTTCCCACGTCGGCACTAGGAGGACGGTTGATCTTCGACTTCTTCGGTGACCTGAACTGGCTGGCCATCATCGTGGCCACGATCGCCTGGTTCGCTTTCAGCGCCATCTGGTATTCGGTGCCGCCACTGAGCGCCGCCTGGCAGAAGGCGGCCCGGGTGGATGCGACCGGCGACGGCCCTCCGCTGGCACTGCTCTTCATCCCCACCCTCATCGGCTACTTCGTCACGACGATCGTCATCGCGCTCCTCGTCCGGGCCGTCGGGGCGACGGAGGTCATGGACGGCATAGCCTTGGGCATCGTCCTCGGGATCGGCTTCGGCGCCGTCAATGCCCTCGTCAACCAGGTCTACGAGAGCAAGGGCGGCTCGTACTGGTTGATCAACGGGATCAATGCCGTCATCGCCTACGGGATCGTGGCTGTCATCCTCACGATCTGGGACTGACCGGCACCGGATCAGCCTCCGATGTAGGACATCTCCACTCGGGGCAGGTCGGCCGTGGCCTCGGTGCGGGTCTGGGAGTAGCGGTCGGTGCGGCCCGACCAGACCCCGTCGATGACGGCGCCGATGTCGTCGTCGGACGCCCCGGAGCGCAGCAAGGCCCGGAAATCGGTGCCGGTGGAGGCAAACAGGCAGGTGTAGAGGGAGCCTTCGGCTGAGAGCCGGGCCCGGGTGCAGGTGGCGCAGAAGGCCTGAGTGACGGAAGCGATGACGCCGATCTCGCCGGAGCCGTCCTTGTAGCGCCAGCGGTTGGCGACCTCCCCGGGATAGTTGGGGTCGACCGGTTCGAGGGGGAAGGCGGCGTTGATGCGCTCCACGACCTCGTGGGCGGGGACGACGTCGTCGAGCCGCCAACCGTTGGTGGTCCCGACGTCCATGTACTCGATGAAGCGGAGGATGTGGCCGCTGCCCCTGAAGTGCTTGGCCATGTCCACGATCGAGGCGTCGTTGACGCCCCGTTTGACGACCATGTTGACCTTCACCGGGGTGAGACCGGCCGCCGAAGCCGCCTCGATGCCCTCGAGGACCTTGGCGACGGGGAACCCGACGTCGTTCATCGCCATGAAGACGTCATCGTCGAGAGAGTCGAGGCTGACGGTGACGCGATCGAGGCCGGCGGCCGCCAGTGTCTCGGCCTTGCGGGCGAGGAGGGCCCCGTTGGTGGTGAGGGTGAGGTCGGCGACGCCGGGCACCGCGCTCAACATCGAGATCAGCTCCTCGAGGTTCTTGCGCAGGAGAGGTTCGCCCCCGGTGAGGCGGACCTTGTTGACGCCCCGGTCCACGAACAGACGCGTGAGACGGGTGATCTCCTCGAAGGACAGGAGCAAGTCACGGGACAGGAACTCGTAGTCGCGCCCGAAGATCTCCTTGGGCATGCAGTAGGTGCACCGGAAATTGCAGCGGTCCGTGACCGAGATGCGCAGATCGCGCAGCGGTCTCCGGAACTGATCGACGAGTGGGAGCTTCGTCACACCCCCAACCTACCGTCTCCCGGAACTTGGGCTGTCAAGACCCGAGGATGGGCGGCTGCTTTGCGTCGCACTGAACCCTGATTCAGGTTTAGATTCAGCCTCACCAATTCCGGTTTGAGGAGGCAGGCGTGAAGAGGTTGGTTTCCGTGCTGGCTATCGCAGCTTTGCTTGCCGTTGGCAGCCTGGCGTCCGCCCAGGACGGGGATGATCCCGTCGTCCTCCGCATCGGCCTCACCCAGGACTGGGACTCACTCAACCCCACCGCCGGGTTCCTGGTCTCCGAGTATGAGGTCTGGAACCTGCACTACGCCACCCTCACCGACAAGGCGGCAGAAGACTTCGCGACCATCCCCGGTCTGGCGGAGAGCTGGGAGGCGTCCGACGACGGCCTCACCTACACCTACACCCTGCGCGAGGGCCTGTTGTGGTCCGACGGGACACCGCTCACCGCCGAGGACGTGGCCTGGAACATCAACACGTCGGTGGAGCAGGGGTGGACGAACCACATCTCAACCACCCAGAACCTGACGGCGACGGTGATCGACGATCGGACCGTGGAGATCGTCTCGGCCGTGCCCGACCCCAAGCTGCCGACGATGGACGTCTACCTGCTCCCCAAGCACATCTGGGAGCCGGTCGCCACCGACGCCGAGGCCGTCGCCACATACGACGGGCTCGACGGGGTGGGCAGCGGGCCCTTCACGATCTCCGAGTTCACCGACCAGCAGTCGGTGAGCATGGTGGCCAACCCCAACTATTGGGGATGGGAGGGCCAGGAGCCCCCCATCGACCAGGTCATCTTCCGCTACTTCTCCAACCCCGACGCCATGGTCGCCGCCCTCCAGCAGGGGGAGATCGATGCCGCCCACGGCATCCCCTCCAACTCGGTGGAGACCCTGCAGGGGGACGAGAACATCGAGGTTGTCGATGGCCAGCAGGGCGGCTTCGACGAGATCGCCATCAACGGCGGCGCTGTCGAGGGCCAACCCCACCCGGCCCTCCTGGATCTCGAGGTGCGGCGCGCCATCGGCTTCGCCATCGACCGGGAGGGTGTGATCGAGGACCTCCTCTTCGGTCTCGG
>DATFFO010000155.1:0-3111 GCA_035250025.1 Acidimicrobiia bacterium | reverse complement strand
GTCCAGCGCCCCGGATGGCACGACGACGAGGCCGTGGCAGTCGAAACAGCCCTCGGCTGGTACACGTCGGCACCGTCCGCTCACCTGGGGCTAGGCTTCCCCCTGGCCCCCAGCTCGCCGGCCGACTTCGCAGTCGTCGAGGGCGAGGTCGGTTCCCCGGACGCCAAGGTCGTGGCCGTGTATCGAGAAGGAGTCCGTCAGGAGGTGAAACCCGTCCCCTGGCCGGGATGACATCCATGTCCCCCTGGGGCGAAGCGCCAGGGGGAAGGGGCCCCCGCCGAGCGGAGCGAAGCGGAGCCGGTGGGGTAGGGGGCAGGTTCCCACCAAAAGCTTTGTCCCCCACGCAGTGGGGGAGCCATACTTGCAGGATGCATTTTCCCTCCACACCTGAGCAGGTGGCCGCTCTCGTCGATGAAGCGATCGCCGACGCCGACACCCTCGTGGACCGTCTGGTCGGAGCCGAGGAGCGCACCTGGGAGACGACGCTGGCGCCGCTGGACGCCATCTCCGACCGCCTCGAACAGGCCTACGGACGCGGCCCATTCATGGGATATGTCCATCCGGACGCCGAGGTTCGCACGGCGGCCCGCCAAGCCGAGGAGCGGATTCAGCAGTGGGCCGTGGAGTTGATCTTTCGCGACGACCTCTACGAGGCAGTGACCGAGTACGCCGCCACCGAGGATGCCGTCGCCCTCGAGGGCGAAAAGGCACGGCTTCTCAGCTTCGTCCGCCGCGACCTGCGCCGGGCCGGTCATGAGTTGGGACCCGACGTGCGGGCCGAGGTCAAGCGTCTCACCCAGCGTCTGGTGGAACTCGGTGTTGCCTTCGAGACGAATATCGCCGAGCACGAAGACGCCCTCGTCCTGACCTCGGACGACCTGGCCGGACTGCCCGAGAACTATGTCGAGCGACTCACCCCCGGGGACGAGGAGGGCACCTACAAGGTGACAATGGCCTATCCCGACGTCGTTCCATTCATGGAGAACTCGGAGCGTCGGGATCTGCGCCAGCAGCTGTCCTTCAAGTTCAACACCCGCGCCATCGGCCCCAACCGGGCCATCCTCGAGGAAGCCGTCAGGCTGCGCGCCCGCATCGCCGAGCTCTTCGGCGAGCCTTCATGGGCGCATTATCAGCTCGAGGAGCGAATGGCCCGCGAGCCCGCCACCGTCACCGCCTTCTACAAGGAGCTGGTGCCGGCACTCACCAAGGCCGGCCTGGCGGAGATCGAGGAGATGCGAGCGATGCTCGCCGAGGACACCGGCGAGCCCGACGCCGTCCTCCAGCTCTGGGACTGGCGCTACTACCACACCCGTTTGAGCCGGGAGCGCCATGGTGTCGACCCCAACGAAGTGGCCGACTACCTGCCGATCGACTCGGTGCTCGACGGCCTCTTCGATGTCACGGGCGACGTGTTCGGCCTCGACTACGAAACGGTCGACCTCGAGACATGGCACCCCGACGTCACCAGCTACGCCATCCGTGACCGCGCCGACGGGAAGCTGATAGCCCACTTCCACATGGACCTCTATCCGCGGGAAGGAAAGTTCAGCCACGCCGCCGCCTTCACCATGGTCCCGGGACGCCGTCTCCCCGACGGCTCCTACCAGACTCCCGTGTCTGCCATCGTGGCGAACTTCACGAAGCCATCGCCGACCCGCCCGTCTCTGCTCCAGCATCAAGAAGTCGAGACGCTGTTCCACGAGTTCGGTCATATCCTCCACCAGGTCCTGACCAGGGCCGAATTGGTCCGCTTCTCGGGTTCGTCGACAGAACGCGACTTCGTGGAGGCGCCGTCGCAGATCATGGAGCACTGGACTTGGCGTCCCGAAGTGCTGGCGCGCTTCGCCCGTCATCACGAGACGAACGAGCCCTTCCCCGCCGAGCTGATCGAGGCGATGGTCGCCGCCCGCAACCTCAACATCGCCGTCACCAACCTCCGCCAGGTGCAGTTCGGAGTCCTCGACATGGGTCTCCATGGCGAAGGTGCCGCCCAGGCGGACATCGACCAGCTGCTCCGCGACGCCACCGCCGTCGCCTTGCTGCCGTTCCATGAGGGGACCTTCTTCCCGGCCAGCTGGGGCCACATGCTCAGCGGCTACGACGCCGGCTATTACGGGTACCTCTGGTCCGAGGTCTACGGAGACGACATGTTCAGCCGCTTCGACGAAGAGGGTGTGACAGACCCCAAGGTTGGCGCTGAATACCGTCGGGCCATCCTCGAGGCAGGTGGGACCCGCGACGGGTTGGATCTGCTCCGCGCCTTCCTGGGACGGGAGCCGTCCAACGCCGCCTTCCTGCGCAAGCTCGGCATCGCCGGTTGAAATCCGGGAACCCGGTCCGTCGACCCGACGTCTGATTGGTAGCGGCGTTTACGGAGGCTTTACCGGTTGGTGGGCACCGTGACCGCCCCGCCAGTTCGTTTCCGGGGCACGACCCGGGAATGACCAGCAAGGCCGGCACGTTGATCTAAGACGGTCGGCAGAAAGGAGGGCACCATGAGTGACACCCTGAAGGGCAAGGCCATCAAGGGAATCACACGTGCGTCCCGCCGCTACTCAGAGGGTCGGGTCTGCAAGGACTCGGACTGCGACACCAAGCTCAGCATGTATAACAAGCGCGATTATTGCAATGTGCACGCACCGGTGAAGTTCCCTAGAGTCAGGGGCAGGATCGTTCCCGAAGGAACGTGACAGGCTGGTAGTTATTTGGGTGCCGCGGTTTCAGGTTCTCTCCCCCTCCCCCGACACTGCGACACCCATCGAAGAGGCCCCGGTCCCCCCCGGCCGGGGCCTCTGTAATGACATGGCCGACTTTCGGGCGACCCAACCTTGCGGCCAGCCATGCGCTTACGCGAGCGCCGCGTTTCACAGGTCGGCCCGAAACAGACGCCGGTCGGCCAACCGCTGCCGCCTCGTGCCACACTCAACGACGGGTCTCACCTCGATCCTGTCGACACCCCCCCAATTCACAGCTCTCACAATCCCCAGCCGTCGCGGCTAACCAGCAGGTCGGCACGGAACAGACGCCGGTCGGCCGGCCGCTACCGCCTCGTGCCACACTCATCGACGCCTCTCACCTTGATCCCGTCGAATCCCCCCCAATTCACAGCTC
>DATFFO010000154.1:0-5617 GCA_035250025.1 Acidimicrobiia bacterium | reverse complement strand
GCCCCGACGGCCTGGCATGCCTCGGCGCGGCAGAGCTTGACTTCGTGCTCGCCTACCGGCTCCGATCTGAAGTCCCGGTAGAAGGTGATGACGCCGTAAACCTCTGCCCGGCTCAGGTTGAGGCCGACGGCTAGCAGATCGACGGACCGCTCGTCCACGTAACCGCATCGGTTCTGCAGTTCGTGGAGGACGGGCATGAGGGGACCCCGCTGGCGGCCGTAAGTGTCCAGGAGGGACTGCACGAGACCCTCGGACCAGGGTTGGCGCTCGGGCAGCGGCTGATGGGCCATGATTGAGACTGTAGACGCCGACCTCCTGCGGGGAGGCTGGCTTCCATCCCTCCGCCGGTAGGGTGTTTTCCATGGCATCGCCCAAGCAGGTGCTGGAAGTCGACGGGCACGAGGTCTCGATCTCGAACCCACAGAAGGTCTATTTCCCCGACGCCGGCTTCACGAAGATCGACGTGGTCAACTACTACCTGGCGGTCGCCGAGGGGGCTCTGCGCGGTGCCGGGGGTCGCCCGATGGCCCTGAAGCGGTTCGTCGACGGCATCTCCAAGGAACCGTTCTTCCAGAAGCGGGCCCCCTCCAACCTCCCCGATTGGATGCGCACCGTCCAGTTGAGTTTCCCGTCGGGCCGCACGGCCGACGAGGTGGTGGTCGACGAAGCCGCCGGGCTGGCGTGGGTGGTGAACCTGGGATGCATCGACCTCAACCCCCACCCGATCCGGGCCGACGACCTCGACCATCCTGACGAGCTACGCGTCGACCTCGACCCTGTGCCGGGCGTGCCCTGGTCGCAGATCCGCGAGGTCGCCATGGTCTGCAAGGAGGCGCTGGACGATGTGGGCCTGGTCGGCTGGCCCAAAACCTCGGGATCCCGCGGCATCCACATCAACGTGCGCATCGAGCGGCGCTGGACCTACCAGGAGGTGCGCCGGGCGGCGGTGGCGTTGGCCCGCGATGTCGAGCGGCGCGCCCCCGACCTCGCCACGGCGAAGTGGTGGAAGGAAGAGCGTCACGGCGTCTTCCTCGATTACAACCAGAACGCCAAGGACCGCACCGTGGCCTCCGCCTACTCGGTCCGGCCTCTTCCCGATGCCCGGGTCTCCACGCCCCTCTCGTGGGACGAGGTGCCGACGGTGGAAGCAGAGGCGTTCACGATCGAGACCGTCCCCCAAAGGTTCGCCGAGATGGGCGACCCGGGCGCCGGTATCGACGACGCCGCCGGCTCCCTGGACGCGCTCCTCGAGCTGGCTGATCAGCACGAGCGCGCCGGCGAACCCGACGCCCCTTGGCCGCCCAACTATGCCAAGCAAGTCGGCGAGGCGCCCCGCGTCCAACCGTCGCGCAAGCGAAAGGCGGACTCGGACTATGCCGAAGGGAGAGGCGTCGAGGGCGGCCCCCCACCCGAGGTCGCCAAAGCCCGGGCGGCGGCGGTGGCGGCCGGTGACCCTGACGCTGGGCTCCCCGAAGAGTGGGAGGGCACCCGCCCCACGCCGACCGGCCGCCGGAAGTCGAAGGTTCCTGTCATCGAGATCTCGCGGGCCGCCACCAAAGACGAGGCACTCCAGGGCCTCGATCGTTGGAAGACTCGCCATCCCGCGGCGGCAGCGGCCCTGGAGCCGGCCGACGTCCTCGTCGACGGGATGCGCGGGAGGTCTTCGCTCTGGTACCGGGTGCGGGTCAACCTGACGCACGTGCCCGAGGAGGCCCGGCCACCCCAGGAGCCGCTCGACCCCGACTACGACCCGTGGGCCGGGTACGAATGGCCCGATCGCAGCGGACAGCTCGAGCGAGCGCCCCGCAAGAAGGATGACGCCGAGTGAGTCGGTACGCCTTGACCGGCGCCACCGGCTTCGTCGGTGGCGCCCTGGCCAGGCGGCTGCTCGCCACCGGACACAGAGTTTCGGCGCTGGTCCGCAATCCAGGCCAAGCGAGCGACCTCGTTGACCACGGTGCCACCCTGGTCGCCGGCGAGCTGGCAGACGGCGCCGCCCTCGATGAGCTGTGCAATGGCGTCGAGGGCCTGTTCCACGTCGCCGGCTGGTACAAGGTCGGTAGCACCGACAACGAGTTAGCCCGGGAGGTGAACGTCGAAGGGACCCGGGCCGTGATCGACGCCGTTCGCCGGGCCGGGATTCCCAAGCTGGTCCACACCAGCACCCTGGCCGTCAACTCGGACACCGGCGGGGCTCTGGTCGATGAGACCTACCGCTTCTCGGGTACCCACCTCTCCGCCTATGACTTCACCAAAGCGGCGGCCCACGAGCTGGCCCGGGCCGCGGCCGCCTCGGGCTTACCCGTTGTCACAGTCATGCCGGGTCTCGTGTACGGCCCGGGGGATACCAGCCAGACAGGAGCCCTGATCGCCGATGTGGTCGCCGGGAGGCGTCCGTTCGTTCCGTCCGGGGGACGTCTGTCCTGGGCCCATGTCGATGACGTCGCCGACGGCCACGTCCTGGCAATGGAACGCGGAGTCGTCGGCGAGGATTACATGCTGGCCGGACCGCCCGCCTCATTGGCCGAGGGACTGACGATCGTGGCCGAGATCTGCCGGACCCGGCCACCGCGCATCATCCCGGATGCCATCGTGGGCGCCGTGGGCCGGGCGGCCGGGCTGCTCGGCGCCGTGATCCCGGCGGCGGCCGGCTTCGCCGAGTCGACCCGGGCAGGCCTTGCCTCCTATCTGGGGGACTCGACCAAGGCCCGCACCGGACTGGGCTGGAAGTGCCGCGACCTCAGACAGGGACTCGGTGAGACAGTCGCAGCTTGGGATGCCTCTCGACGAGTCAGGGAGTAGACAACCTCCTGGGCGGAGTCGGGACGGCGCCATCCACCTGGTTTGCTTCGCCTAACAGGGTAGGTTCCCGGACATGGCGAAATACGAAGTGAATCGGGAGGCAGTGGCCTGGATCGAGCAGCTGATCGATCGCCGCCAATATGTGGTCCGCAGCGAGTGGTCTGACGTCCAGCCGGCGGCCGCGGCCGAGAACGCCTACCTGGATCGCCACAGCTGGGAAGAGTACGGTCGCTGGCATCTGGGCCTAACCCGCGGCGCCGCCGAGGAAACCAAGGCCCGGTACGCCTTCGTCATCGGTGACTTCCGCCGGGTCCATCGCAGCGGGCTCATGGCGAGCCGATTCCGCGCCACCCAATGGGATCACAAGGCGATCGAGTTGGCGTCCCACCAACTGATCCAGCGTCTCGACAAGATGCGGGACGTCACTACCTGAGCCCTGGTTTGCCAATCGGCACCTTGGGTAGTCCCCACCCACCCAAGCAAAGGATCTCCCCGTGAGGCTATCGCGTGTACTCGGCATCTCCCTGGTGACAGTGCTCACCGTCGCCACCGTTGCCACCGCCCAGTTGGCGCCCGGAGGCACGTTCTCCGATGACGACGGCAGCGTCCATGAAGCCGACATCGAGGCTATAGCCGCCGAAGGGATCACCAAGGGATGCAACCCACCGGACAACACCCTCTTCTGTCCGGGCGATCCGGTCACGAGGGGGCAGATGGCAGCCTTCCTGGTCCGCGCCCTGAACTACACCGATGACGGCGGCGGCGACCACTTCACAGACGACGACGGCTCCATCTTCGAGCAGGACATCGATCGGCTGCACACGGCCGGGGTCACGGTCGGCTGCAACCCGCCGACCAACGACAGATACTGCCCGGACTCATCGGTGACGAGGGGCCAGATGGCCGCGTTCCTGGTGCGGGCGATGAACTACACCGATGACGGCGGCGGCGACCACTTCACAGACGACGACGGCTCCGTGTTCGAAGCAGATATCGATCGTCTGGCGACCGCTGGCGTCACGCTCGGATGCAACCCGCCGACGAACGACCAGTTCTGCCCGAACGCCGAGGTGACCCGGGAGCAGATGGCTTCCTTCCTCACTCGGGCCCTGGGCCTGACCCCGATCCCGCCACCTCCGCCCACGTCGTCGACCTCCTCGACGTCGACGACACTCCCCTCCGGCAATTCCTGTACCGGGGCCCTCGGCGCAGTCTCGATCGACGATGACCTGACCGTCCCTTCCGGCGCTACTTGTGATCTGGCAGGAACGACAGTGGAAGGCAACGTGATCGTGGCCTCGGGGGCGACGCTGGAAGCCAGCGGAGTCTCGGTAGATGGAAATGTCCAGGCCGACGGCCAGGCGGCTGTGACGGTCGACAGCGACTCTTTCGTGGGTGGCGACGTGCAGGTTGAGAACGGCGCCGCAGCCTCGGTCTCGTCCAGTGACATCGACGGAAACATTCAGATCGAGGCGAACGCCGGAGCCATCATCGTGACTGACAACATTGTGGGCGGCGACATCCAGGTGAACTCGAACACCGGCGGCGCCGTCATCACCGACAACGTGGTCGACGGCAACCTGCAGTGCGAGAGCAACAACCCCGCCCCCACCGGCGGCGGGAACACGGTCGCCGGCAACAAGGAAGGTCAGTGCTCGGGTCTGTGACGAGACGGCGTTGACCGGACAGCACCCTCAGAGCATTCTTCTGAGGAGGTTGTCCCGGTCGACGACCTGGTGCTTCAACACCAGGCCGACGTGGACCGCGAACGCCAAGAAGAACGCCACGTGGGTGAGGATGTGGGCGCCCAGGAGGACGTCGTCGTCGACCAGTTCCAGCGGCGCCTCCCACTCGCCACTCGTCAGGTCCCAGTCCTCGCCAGAGAGGAAGACCAGGGCGAGGCCGGTGATGGGTATCAGGAACATCAACCAGTAGAGGGCTCGCTCCACCCTGTGGGCCAGACGTCTCTCGGCCCCTGACAACCCCGCAGCCCATGGAGGCAGGCCGGCCGATCTCCGCCAGGCCAACCGCACGACGGCCAGAACGAGGATGGTGAGGCCGATGGCTACGTGGACGACGAGCAAACCCTCCTCCTCGCCGCCGAACCACCGGTCGACCACGCTCTCGAGGAGATCGTCGGCCCGGTCCATGGCGTACCCCACCACGAATTGGGCGACGATCGCCACGAAAGACGCCCAATGGAGCATCTTGGTGACCAACCCGTAACCGTTGGCGTCGGGTCTGAGGCCCATCGCCGGATGCTACGGCGGCCCGGGCCTCAGGGTGGGGCGTTGGCTCCGTGGGGGGTGTGGTCGGGTGGGGTGAGGGTGAGGTTGCCGGGGGTGCCGGTGAGGGTCCAGCCGCCTTCGTGGAGGAGGGTGTGGTGGTAGCGGCACACGAGGACGAGTAGGTCGATGTTGGTGGGTCCGCCCCGGTACCAGGGGATGAGGTGGTGGGCGTCGCACCATGACCAGGGGCGGCGACAGCCGTCGAATTGGCAGTGGCGGTCGCGGATACGCAGCGCTTTCCATTGGGCGGCGGTGACGGTGCGGCGGGTGCGTCCCAGGTCGAGGATCTCGCCGTGGGGTCCGGTGAGGAGCCGGCACACCGAGGCGTCACAGGCGAGGCGTTGGGCGGCTGTCGGGGTTAGCAGCGTCCCGTCGAGGAGTTCTGAGGTTTTGTCCCGGCGGGTACCGGTGAGGACTTCCCAGTCGACTATCACGGTGAGGTGGGGCTGGTTGCCGTGATCGGTGGGGGTGTGGGGTGAGTCGAGGTGGCGGCGGGCCACCTCGGTCAGGGCTTGGGCTCGCATCTG
>DATFFO010000153.1:0-3320 GCA_035250025.1 Acidimicrobiia bacterium | reverse complement strand
GCACACCTCAGACCAGTCCTCGTTGCCTAGCGCCGAGTCGAGCGTGACCCAACCGGGAGCGTTGCCCTTGAAGTGCCGGGTGTCGACGTCGATGGCGTGGATGGTCCCCGGGAGCCCCAACTCCACCACGGCCCAGTCGTGACCGGGACCCCGGCGACGCGACGTCTCCCACCCGTCCCACATCCCCTCGGGATCGGTGGGGCTGACAAGGTTGGCCGGCGAGCTGTAGTGAGCGTCGGAGGCCACCGTCCCGCGCCCTCCCACCATCGCCGAAGCCAGATCGACCAGGCTGGCGTCCGGGCACACCTGGTCCATCCCCGGCAACGGGTCGCCGTCCACCCGCAGGCGGGCGACGCCGCCGTCTGGATAGATATTGAGGCGAAGGTGGGTGACCCGGCGGTCCTCGGTGACGCCGAACGTGGCCTTGCTGTCACCCTTCAGTGGTGTGCGAGGGATGACCTCGACCCAATCCGCCACGTCGAGTTGGTCACTGGAAACGCCGCATGCCTCCAAAGAGAAGCTCTCAGGAAAGTTGCCGGTGAAAAAGGAGGTGTCGATCGTCACCGCGTTCACGTTGCCGGGCACGCCCAGCCGGACAACGCACGAGTCGTATCCTTCCTCGCGCCGTCGGCGCGTCTCCCAGCCGTCCATCCACTTGCCGTGGTCGGTGAACTCGCCCTCCTTCCACACCGGATCCGCCGGGCTGATCAGGTTGGACACCGGGGCGAAGAACTCGTCGTTGCACCAAACGACCTCGCCCCCGACCCGAGATGTGGCCAGGTCGACCATTCAGCCTCCTCGTCGTAGTTGGCGGCCCCGTCGTCCGGGGATCGAGGCCGGCCCGTAGATCTGGACACCTCCCAGATAGGTGGCCACGACCTCGCCGGCCAGCCGCATTCCATCATATGGAGAGACCGGATGTCGCTGGAGGAGGGTGGCGGAGTCCACCACGGTGGCCCCGTCAGGGTCGAAGATGGCGAGATCGGCATCGGCTCCCACCGCGATTGATCCCTTGCGGTCCGCCAGTCCGGTCAGGCGGGCGGGTGCCGCCGCCATCCACTCGACCAAAGTCAGGAGGTCGTGACCTCGGCGGCGAGCACCGTCCCAGGTGGCGACCAGGCGCTCGCCGATCGAGGCCACCCCTCCCCAGGCGATCATGAAGTCGCCCCCGGCAGGGTCCTTGATCTCCGGCGGCGCCGGGGAATGGTCCGAGACCACCATGTCGATCGTGCCGGCGGCGAGCGCCTCCCACAGCGCCTCTCTGTCTTCCCGGCCGCGGATCGGCGGGGCGCATTTGAACTCGGTGGCACCGTCGGGGATCCGGGCGGCGTCGAAGGTGAGGTAGTGGGGGCAGGTCTCGGCGGTCAGGGCCCGGCCCCTGCGGCCGGCAGCGATGGCATCCGCCGCCTCGGCACCGGCCACGTGGAGGATGTGCACCGGCCCGGAGTCGGCGATAGGGGCCACCTCGGCGATGGCTGCCGCCTCGGCGGCGCCCGGCCGGGTGGCTAGATATGTGAAGTAAGACCTGGGGTCCCCCGACGGCTCCGTCAGGAGCCCCGCCGCCTCGGCATGGACAAGGAGAGGCCGGTCGCCGAGCGCCGCCCTCACCCCGCGCAATGAGTCGACGGTCATGGGCGGGAACTCGGGCACCCCCGAATCAACCAGGAACGCCTTGAAGCCGCACACCCCGGCACCGACCAGATCGGATACCGAATCCTCGGAGCCGGGAACCAGACCGCCCCAGAAAGCGACATCGACGCCGAGTTGCCCTTCCGCCGCCCGCCGCTTCTCCTCCAGGGCGGCGATGTCGACGGTGGGCGGGATTGAGTTGAGGGGCATATCCACGATCGTGGTGGTTCCCCCGGCGCCGGCCGCCCGGGTGGCAGTGGCGAACCCCTCCCACTGGGTGCGTCCCGGCTCGTTGACATGGACATGGGAATCGACGAGGCCGGGGAGGATGGCGAGGTCGCCGAAGTCAAGGTCCGCCGAGCCATCACCAATGGCCGCTATCGACCCCTCCTCGATCCGGAGCGTGGCGGGACGGATCTCCCCCGGGACCACCACCCGCCGGCTGCGTATCGTCACCACGTGATGAAAGTAACGGAACCCCGCCCGTCCCGGGGACGTCGGAGAGCTATGGGATGGAAAGCCGCTGCAGGACTCCTCCTCCTGGCGGCGTGCGGGGGCGGCCCGACCGGAGGTTCCGAGCCGGCGCCAGTGGTCACCATGGAACCGCCTGCGGTGACTGGGGCTCCTTCGCTTCCACCTACCTCTGTAGCACCGACGCCCGAAGGCCTGATCCCGGTATGCGACGACATCGCCTGGTTCACCGGCCCTGAGGAGCTGTACCTGGACCACCCCGTCTATGTCGGTAACGAGATGCCGATCAACGAGGTGATCTCCTATGCCAGCACCATGGAGGGATTCGTGGAGGCGTGGATCGACCGGGTCCACAACGGCTGGGTCAATGTGGGATTCACGGATGTCGACCTGGCCGCGGCTCAGGCGGAGCTGGACGACGTCTTCGGCGGGTTGGGGGTGGTGGCGGTCGACCTACCCCACAGCCATGCCGAGCTGGAGGAGATCCGCGTCCGCGTCCAGGGCGTCCTGCCCGAAGGCATGGACGCATCAAACACCCACCTCCTCCATGGCCGGGTCGAGGTGTGGATCAGCGTCCTCGATCCCGGCCGCATCAGGGCGTTGGCGGAGGCGGTCGGCGATGAGCCTGTCTGCGTGGTGGGGGTCCCGCCTGAGGAGGCCGTGCTCCCCGGCCCCCAGGCCGACGCAGGGGATGGTTGGAGCTATCTGGGTGCATTCGACGACACTGTCGGCGCGCTCTCCGTGATAGGCGACGTCGCCGGCTACATAGATCTGTGGGCCTCGTTCGACGCCGGCAATCCGCCCCCGGTCAACTTCGAGACCTCGGTCGTACTCGCTCTCGAGATCGGCTACTCGGGCTCGTGTCGGGTCACCCGCCTCGACGGCGTCGAGTTCTCCGAGAGCGCCGTCCGTCTGGAGATCAACACCGTCACCGACGACCTCATGTGCACTTCCGACTACAACGCCCGCACATATCTGGTCGCCCTGGACCGCGACCGCCTTCCGGCCCCGCCGTTCACCATCGGGTCGATCGACTTGCCCTCCGGGGGCCAGGTCATCGACGACTTGCGAGAGCCGGGCTCTACTCCGACGGAACTCGAGCCCGCCCCGACGCCGGAGCCCGTGGTGGGGCTCCCGACCATCGTCGAGACTGGGTTCCCGACCACCGCCCTCCTCGATCTCTCGTGCGGGATCGAGTGGGTCGGCGAACTCAACCGCGT
>DATFFO010000152.1:0-11261 GCA_035250025.1 Acidimicrobiia bacterium | reverse complement strand
GTCATCGGCCCGTCGCAAGGCATCGAGAAAGGAGATGCGTTTGGCCTCGGCGTACCGGTCGACGTGACCCAGCGATGTGTCACCGATTCCTCGCTTGGGCTCGTTGATGATCCGCTTGACCGCCACCTGATCGTCGGGGTTGACCAACGACCGGAGGTAGGCGAGACCGTCCTTGATCTCCCGCCGCTCGTAGAACCTGACCGAACCGACGACGGCGTAGCCGATGCCCCGGCGCACGAAGACGTCCTCGAGGACCCGGGACTGGGCATTGGTGCGATAGAACACGGCGATGTCCGAGGGGTTGAAGCCCTCGTCCATGAGGGCGTCCACCTGGTCGGCGACAAACCCGGCCTCGTCGTGCTCGTCCTCGGCCTCGAAGCGGACGATGGCGGCACCCTCGCCCCGGTCAGACCAGAGGTTCTTGGGGGTGCGGCCGGGGTTGTTGTCGATCACGGAGTTGGCGGCCTTGAGGATCGTCTCGGTGGAGCGGTAGTTCTGGTCGAGGATGACGATGCGGGCGTCCGGAAAGTCCCGCTCGAACTCGCGGATGTTGCGGATGTCGGCCCCGCGCCAGCCGTAGATCGACTGATCGGCGTCGCCAACGACGCACAAGTTGTGATGCTCGGCGACCAGTTGCTTGACCAGGACGTACTGGGCCCGATTGGTGTCCTGGTACTCGTCGACGTGGACGTAGCGGAACCGCTCCTGGTACTTGCGGGCCACGTCGTCGAACGCTCCCAGCAACTCCACGGCGATCATGAGGATGTCGTCGAAGTCCATTGCCGATGCCTCCAACAGCCGCTGCTGGTAGAGGCGATAGGCGTCGGCGACCTGCTCGTGGAAGAAGCCATCGCCCGAGTCGGCGAACGTCTCATAGTCGATCAGCTCGTTCTTGGCGTTCGAGATCGTGGCCTTGATGCTGCGGGGAGGGAACCGCTTCGTGTCGAGGTCGAGGTCCTTGACGACCTGGGTCATGAGCCGAACCGAGTCGGCCTCGTCGTAGATCGAGAAGCCGGACCGGTAGCCGAGACGAGAGCCTTCGGCTCTGAGGATGCGGACGCAGGCAGAGTGGAAAGTCGAGACCCACATCGACCGACGCACGCCGCCGACCAGGGCGGCCACCCGCTCGCGCATCTCGTTGGCTGCCTTGTTGGTGAATGTGATGGCGAGGATCTGCTCGGGGCGGACTCGTCGGTCGCGGATCAGATGGGCTATGCGGTGGGTCAGCACTCGCGTCTTGCCCGAGCCCGCCCCCGCCACGACCAGCAGAGGCCCCTCGGTGGCGGCCACGGCCTCTCGCTGGGCCGGATTGAGTCCCTCGAACAGGGGCGAGTCGGTCAGGAGCCCATCCTCGCCGACCCATCCCCGGCCATCACCGGCCGGACCGGCGTCGTCGGCGAACCACTGCGTCTGCATCCCCGCCGATGGTACCGCCACCCGTCCTGGTAATCACATGAGCGTGATTAGGACGGTCAGCCGACGCTGACCTGTGGGCCACAGACCACGGTTTCCGCGCTGGCGAGCCCAGGGTTTGAAATGGCTACTCGGCGGAGACGCCCAGTCCGGCGGGCCGGCGCGGCTCCACCGATTCGGGCACCGGGGCCACGCTGCCGTCGGCCGACTTCTCTCCGGGCTGGAGCGGCAGCGAGAAGCAGAAGCGGCTGCCGGTCGGGAAGCGCCGCTCGTACCAGACGTCGCCGCCCATGGCCCGGGCCAGACGGCGGGCGATAGGCAGGCCGAGCCCGATTCCGGAGGAGCTACGGGCATCGCCCTTGGAGAGCTGTTCGAAGTGCTCGAAGATCTGCTCGATCGAGGTGTCCGGGACCCCCGGGCCATTGTCGGCGACGACGACCACATAGTGGTCGCCGTACCCGAAACCCTCCACCAGAACCTGCTCTCCCCCGTATTTGCGGGCGTTCTCCATCAGGTTGCGCACCACCTGCTGCACCCGCTTGGGATCGGCGTCGACCATGACTCCCGTCGGCATCGAGACGACCGCGTTTCGCTCCCCCGAGGCCACGAGGACCTCGGTCACTTCGTGGACGACCTTGCCCAGGTCGAAAACCTCGGGCCGGAACCGGAGCCGTCCCGCCTCGAGGCGGGGAATCACCAGCACGTCCTCCACCAGGTCGCCGAGATACAGGGCCTGCTTGTGGATGTAGCTCAGGAACTCGTCGACCTCCGAGTCGGGGAGGTTGCGCCAGTCAAAGAGGAGGGCGTCGGCGAATCCGGCGATAGAGGTGAGCGGCGTGCGCAGTTCATGGCTCACCATGGCGACGAAGTCGTTCTTGATCGAGTGCGCCTCTTCGGCGGCGGCCACCGCCCGCCGTTGGCGCAGGTTGGCCCTGACCACGAAGAAGGCGGACACGGCGACGGTCACCACCGCCGCCACCGGAAGCGCCAGCACCAGCCAGTCAGGCATCTCCGACCCTTGTCCGATCGTGGCGGTGGTCAGTGAAACACATACCCCGAGAGTAACCCTGCCCCTGTCAGACCGGGGCGCCGTGACGCTCGGACAGGAGCCGCCGGATGGTGGTGGTGAGGACGCCTTTGCGCAGATCGAACTTGTCCATGTACACGTCCACTCCGGCGTCCCACGCCGCTTTCTGCTCCTCGGGCGTGGCCACACCCGACACCATGACTATCGGCAGAGTCACGTCGGCTGCCCGCAGGGCCCGCACCAGGTCGACCCCGGAGGACCGGGGCATGGAGTAGTCGACCACGAGAGCATCGACACCCGACTCGGACAGACGGGCAACCGCCTCCCGCGCTCCCGAGGCTACGAGCACCTCGAATCCGGCGCCGTTGAGGGTGGCGGCAATGAGCTGGCGGACCCCGGCGGAATCATCGACCACGAGCACGCTGGGCCGGCGGCCCGACTCGGTGGGCCGGGTACGGGCGTAGTCGGCCAGGTAGTTGGGATCGACCACGACCAGGACCTCGCCGCCTCCCAGGAATGCGGCGGCGGCGATGTGCGGCGCCCCTTCGAGAATCGGGCCCAGGCCCTTCACCGCCACCCGACGACGGTCGATGATCTCGGGCAGAGTGACGGCAACCATTCCCGCCCGCCCGGTGACGACCGCCACCTCGTGATCGTCTCCCCCGGCAGGCACGCCCAGTACCGAGCCGAGGGAAATCACCGGGATCCTGGTTCCCTCGAATCCCATGTAGGTGCCGGCCTCGAACAACTCGACGCGGGGATCCGAAAGCGACATCGTGGCGACCACCGCCGGCTCGGGGATACCCCAGAACTGATCGTCGACCGCCACGACCACCACGTTCTGGAGCACCAGCGACACGGGAAGCGTGAGCAGGACGGTGGTGCCCTGATCGGGCACGGACTCGATCTGCATGCTGCCGTTGATGCGCTCGACGGCGTCCGCCACGACGCTGAGACCCTCGCCGGTCCCGCTGAAGTCGTCGGTGACGGCACGGATGGAGAACTCCGGCTTGAGCAGCACGGGAGCCAGCTCCCCGTTGAGTTCAAGGCCCAGTTCCTTGGCCCGGCCCTCGACGGCGTCCCAGTCGACCCCGGCGCCGTCATCGGAGATGCTGATCTGAACTCTGTCCTCGCGGAGGAGGGCGTGGATGGCGACGGTGCCCGTGGCGGGCTTGCCCTTGGCCCGGCGGACATCGGGCGTCTCCAGGCCGTGATCGACCGCATTCACCACCAGGTGGCGCAGTGGCTCGCGCAGTTGCTCCACGATCTGGCGGTCGAGTTCGACCTCCTCCCCGGAGATCTCGAAGCGGACGTCCTTGCCCAGCTTGCGCCCGAGATAGCGGAGGAACTGGGGAAAGGTCTCGGCCACCTCCCGGAAGGGGACGTTGGCCAGCGCCACCGCCCGGTCCTGGACCTCGATGATCGACTCGGTGAGCCGCTCCATCTGGCCCCTCCAGGCGGTGAGCAGCCGCTTGGGGTCGGCTCCCTCGATGCTCACCAGCGCCAGGTCGGCCACGGCCGAAGTGTCGAGGGCGACCTCGACGAGTCGGTTGATCAGCCGATACAGCTCACCGGTTTCCACCCGGGTAACGCCATCGAGGAGCGAGGCGGTCACCGTGGAGAGCAGGCCACCCAGGGCGCTCGGCTCGGGGTCGGTGCTCTCGTCTCCGGCCAGTCCCACCGAACCGACC
Source organism: Acidimicrobiia bacterium (assembly GCA_035250025.1). Taxonomy (GTDB): domain Bacteria; phylum Actinomycetota; class Acidimicrobiia; order Spongiisociales; family ZC4RG35; genus DATFFO01. The sequence goes on along the minus strand of DATFFO010000152.1, from coordinate 7,130 downwards.
GCTCGCTGCACCCTCGTCGAGGCCTTGGCCAGCGCCCCCGGGCCGCCGTCGAGGTCCAGCGCCTTGCCGAGGCGACCGGCGAGGTCGATCATGGCAGCGGCCACCTCCGTCGTCGGCTCCACGCGCTCGACGGCAACCGCCCGCCAGGCGCTCTCGAGGACCGCTGCCCCGTTGGCGATCGGCTCGTTGGCCATCAAGCGGGCCGAGCCTTTGATCGTGTGGGCGTCGCGGATGACGTCCTCGATGGTGTCGGCATCGATGGTGCCCACCAGGAGCAGGCGTCCAGCCTCGACGAGCGCGGAAGAGCGCTCCTCCAATTCCTGGTGGAAGAGCGCCATCAACTCGGGAGACTGCCTGGGATCCAATAGCCCTCTGGATACGGGGTCGATCAGTTATCGGGTGGCGGCGGTGCCCCCTTGAGCGTCGCAGGGATGCGGGTCCCCTGTCTACTCCCACTCGATGGTCGCGGGCGGCTTCGAGGAGATGTCATACGCCACGCGGTTGATACCCGGCACCTCGTTGATTATTCGGCTCGACATCTTCTCCAGAACCTCATGGGGGAGGCGGGCCCAATCAGCGGTCATGGCATCTTCACTGGTCACGGCCCGGATGATCAGCGGATAGGCATACGTGCGCCCGTCGCCCTGGACACCCACCGTCTTGACGGCGGGAAGCACACCGAAGGCCTGCCAGATGTCACGGTAGAGCCCGGCCCGGCGCACTTCCTCAACGATGATCTGGTCGGCCGCCCGGAGGATTTCGAGACGCTCCCGGGTGATCTCGCCGATGATGCGCACTCCCAGGCCCGGCCCCGGAAAAGGCTGCCGCCAGACGATCTCTGATGGGAGGCCGAGCTCCTCGCCGACGGCGCGCACCTCGTCCTTGAACAGGTCGCGCAGCGGCTCGATCAGCTCGAAGGTCATGTCCTCGGGAAGACCACCCACGTTGTGGTGGGTCTTGATGGTCGCCGCCGACGCGCTACCCGACTCGATGACATCGGGGTAGAGGGTGCCTTGGACGAGGAAGCCGGCCTCGCCGACGTCGGCGGCGGCCTCTTCGAAGACCCGAATGAAGGTCTCGCCGATGATCCTTCGCTTCTTCTCGGGGTCGCTGACCCCGTCCAGGTTCTCGAGGAATCTATCTCCAGCCTTGACGTGAACCAGGTCCACCTGGAAGTGGCGTCGAAATGTCTCCTCGACCTGCTCGGCCTCGCCCGCCCGGAGGAGACCGTGGTCCACGAAGATGCACGTCAGCTGATCACCTATGGCCTGATGGACGAGGGCAGCGGCCACGGCCGAGTCGACCCCTCCGGACAGGGCGCAGATGACCCGGGCGTCCCCGACCTGCGACCGAATCGCCTGAACCTGGCTGTCGATGATGGAATGCGACGTCCAGGTCGGGAGGGCCCCGCACACCTCGTGGACGAATCGGGCCAGGATCTCCGTGCCGCGGGGTGTGTGGAGCACCTCGGGGTGGAATTGAACGCCATACAGGCCGCGCCCCGGATCCTCCATGGCCGCCACCGGAGCTCCCGCAGAGCGGGCGACGGACTGGAAGCCGGGGGGCGCCTCGGCGACGAGGTCGCGGTGGCTCATCCAGACCTCCTGCTCGGGCGGGAGGTCGGCCAGCAGCACCGAGTCGGCCGTGACCGTGAGGAGGGTCTTGCCGTACTCGGCGCTCCCCGTGTTGACGACGGACCCGCCGGCCAGGTCCGCCAGCAGCTGGTGGCCGTAACAGATTCCCAGGACCGGGATCCCCAGCTCGAGGAGGCCGGGGTCGCCGCGGTAGGCGTCGTCGGCGTAGACCGAGGCGGGCCCGCCCGAGAGGATCAGGCCCCGCGGCCGGCGACGGCGGACCTCGTCGGCGGTGATGTCACGGCTCACGATCTCCGAGTGGACGTGCAGCTCGCGGACCCGGCGAGCGATCAGCTGGGCGTACTGGGCGCCGAAATCGACGACGAGGACGCTGTCCTCACCCCCTGCCGCTGTCACCCCATGCCCACTCGTTGGCTGCGCTGGAGAGCCTTGCCCTCGGTCTGGAGCGCCGGGGCGATCATGACCTCCGCCTTCTGGAACTCCTTTACGTCGGAGTAGCCCGTCGTCGCCATCGACACCCGGAGGGCGCCGAACAGGTTGCGGCGGCCGTCGTTCTCGTTGGCCGGCCCGACCAGGATCTCCTCCAGCGTGCCCAGCTCGCCGACGGCGACGCGGGCGCCGCGGGGAAGGGTGGGATGGAACGTGGCCATCCCCCAATGGAAGCCTCGCCCGGGCGCCTCGGCGGCGGCGGCCAGCGGCGAGCCGACCATGACGGCGTCCGCTCCGCAGGCGATGGCCTTGGCGACGTCGCCCCCGGTGCGCATGCCGCCGTCGGCGATGACGTGGACATAACGGCCGGTCTCGTCGAGATAGCGGATGCGGGCACCGGCGGCGTCGGCGATGGCAGTCGCCTGGGGCACCCCGACTCCCAGCACCCCGCGGGTGGTGCAGGCGGCGCCCGGGCCGACCCCGACCAGGATGCCCACGGCGCCGGTGCGCATCAGATGGAGGGCGGTGGAGTAGGAGGCGCATCCTCCGACGATGACCGGCACGTCGCATTCGGCGATGTACTGCTTGAGGTTGAGCGGCTCCTCGCGGGTCGAAACGTGCTCGGCAGAGACGACGGTGCCCTGGATGACGAGGATGTCGAGGCCGGCTTCGAGGGCGATCGGCGCCAGTCGCCTGATCTTCTGCGGAGTGAGGCTGGCAGCCGTGACGACGCCGGCGCCCTTGATCTCCGCAACGCGCTGGCCGACCAGGTCGGGCTGGAGCGGCTCGAGATAGATCTCCTGCATCCTCTGTGTCGCCTTCTCCGACGGCAGCTCGGAGATCTCTTCGAGGTATGGCTCGGGATCGGCGTAGCGGGTCCACAACCCTTCCAGGTTGAGGACACCGAGCCCGCCGAGGCGGCCGATCTCGATGGCCGTGGCCGGGCTGATGGCACCGTCCATCGCCGAGCCCATCATCGGCAGTTCGAAGCGGAACCCGTCGAGCTGCCAGCTGATGTCGACGTCGTCGGGGTCGCGGGTCCTCCGGCTGGGGACGATGGCGATGTCGTCCAGCCCATAGGCCTGACGGCCCGACTTGCCGATACCGATGTCGATTTCCACGAGGATCCTCCGCCGAACGTCGTGTGGGGGCCCACCGTACCAGCCCTACCCCCTCGCCCGGCGCAGGCCATCGCGGGCGTTACCCTGCCCGACTCATGACCCCGCGCTGGACACTGGTCGACTTCGTGCTCGTCGTGCTGGGCGGGCTGGGCGGGACCCTGGCGGCCGGTCTCGGGGCCGGGCTCTTGGATTCGGCGGGGAGTGACCTGACGGTGATCATCGCCATCCTCGGCCAGTACCTGGGCCACCTCGGCGTGTTGTGGCTCATCGGGCGCGGACGCGACCTCGACGCCGCCAGCCTCGGGTTCGACATCGCCCCGGGCGACGTCCTCTACCTGGGACTGGGGGTAGCTCTCCAGGTCGCCCTCGTGGTCGTCTTCATCCCCCTCCAGCAGATCCTCGTACCAGACGGGGGCAACCCCCAGGAGGTGGTCGACGTCATCCAGCAGCTCGGCTCGCCCGCCGCCCGGACTGCGGCCGTGGTGGTGACGACCTTCCTCGCCCCGCTGACCGAGGAGGTCGTCTTCCGGGGTGTGCTGCTGAAATCGCTGGAGGGCCGGGGACGTCGCCTGGTCATGGTGGTGACGGCGACGGTGTTTGCCGTCTTCCACCTCATCGGTGTCACGTCGCTCGGCGCCGGGGTCCTGGTCTTTCTCCAGATCTTCGTGGTCGGTGTCGTCCTCGCCCACGTCACGCTCCGCCGGGGACGGCTGGGCCCGGCGATCTTCCTCCATGCCGGCTTCAACCTGCTGGCGGCGCTCGTCCTGCTCCTCCCGGCCGAGCTAATCGAGCAGCTGACCTCGGGCGGCTAGGACAGCGCCTTGTCGACGACGCCGACGACGCGCTCCCGATCGTCCTCGCTGAGGCTGGAGCCGCTCGGGAGGCACAGCCCGTGCTCGAAGATGACCTTTGAAACCGCTCCCCCGATCATGGGAAACCCGGCGAAGACGGGTTGGAGATGCATTGGCTTCCACACCGGGCGGGCCTCGATGTCCTCGGCCTCGAGAGCGAGGCGGACGGCCTCGCGATCGGTGCCGGCCTTCTCGGGATCGATCGTCATCGCCGTCAGCCAGCGGGTGCTGCTACGGTCGTCGGGCTCGGGCATGAAGGTGACGCCGGGGTGATCGCCGAGTGCCGCCCGATAATGATCGAAGTGGGACCGGCGCTGCTCCACCCGGCGGTCGAGGTCGGCGAGTTGGGCACGCCCCAGCGCCGCCAGCAGATTGCTGAGCCGATAGTTGTATCCGATCTCAGAGTGCTGGTAGTGGGGGGCAGGGTCGCGGGCCTGAGTGGCGAGATGCCGCACCCGCCGGATCTGGTCGCGGTCGTTACCGACCAGAGCGCCGCCCCCGCTGGTTGTGATGATCTTGTTGCCGTTGAATGAGAGAGCCGCCAGATCACCGAACGACCCGGCCGGGGCAGCCCGGTAGCTGGCGCCCAACGACTCGGCGGCGTCGGAAACCATCGGCACCTGCCGATGGCGGCAGATCTCGGAGATCGTCGAGTAGTCGGCGCACTGCCCGAGCACGTCGACTGCGATCACGGCCCGGATGTCGGGGTGGGAGGCGAATGCGTCTTCCAGGAGCTTGGGGTCCATGTTCCAATCGATTCCGGCGCTGTCCACGAACACCGGGACCGCCCCCACGTAGCGGACAGCATTGGCCGTGGCGGCAAAGGTGAAACTGGACACTGCCACCTTGTCGCCCTCGCCGATCCCGGCAACCAGAAGGGCGAGATGGAGTGCGGCGGTCCCCGACGAAAGGGCAGCTGCATGCCGGCGGCCCGTGCGCTCGGCCAGTTCCGCTTCGAAGGCGTCCACTTCGGCTCCCAGTGGTGCCACCCATCCACTGTCCAGGGCGCGGGTGATCGCCTCGGTCTCGGCGGGCCCGACCTCCGGCGGCGACAGGTAGATCCGGGTCATCCGGTCGGATTCTTCCACGACTCCATCTGGATTTATGTTTCAGTGCCCGGAGAGGCCCACGGCCTGGCGCACCGCCACCATCGCCTTTTCGGCCCGCCCCCGGGCGTCGAGGGCGCCGCGCTGCATCACCTGGGCCACGTCGGCGTCATCGAGCCGCTTGTACCGGGTCCGGATGGGAGTGAGTCCTTCCACCACGGCGTCCGCCACCGCCGCCTTGAACGGGCCGTAGCCGGCGTCGGCATATTCGGCCGCCAGGTCGTCGACCTTGCGCCCCGTGAAGAAGGAGAACAGCTCGAGGAGGTTGGAGATCCCCGGCTTCTCCTCCCAGTCGAAGGCGACCTCTCGCCCCGAGTCGGTCACGGCCGTCTTGATCTTCCTCACAATGCTGTCGGGATCGTCGGTGAGGAGGATGCGCGAGCTCGGGTTGGGGTCGGACTTGGACATCTTCGCAGTCGGGTCCTGGAGGGACATGACCCGGGCGCCGAGCTCGGGAGTGATCCGCTCGGGCACCGGGAAGAGCTCGCCAAAACGCGAGTTGAAGCGCTCGGCGAGGTCGCGGGTGAGCTCGAGGTGCTGGGTCTGGTCGTCGCCAACCGGGACCGCGTGCACCCGGTGGATGAGGATGTCGGCGGCCATGAGGACTGGATACGACAGCAAACCCAGGTTCTGGCCGGCCCGATCGGCCTTCTCCTTGAACTGGGTCATGCGCTCCAACTGGCCGAGACCCGTCATCGTGCTCAGGATCCAGGTGAGTTCGGCGTGGTGGGGCACCTGCGACTGGTAGTAGAGCAGCGAGCGGTTGGGATCGATTCCGACCGCCAGCAGCAGCTTGGCGGTGTCGAGGCGCGCCTTGTGGAACTCGGCGACGTCGTATGGCACCGTCATGGCGTGGAGGTCGACCACGCAATAGAAGGTCTCGAACTCCTCCTGCATCCTCACCCAGTTGTCCAACGCTCCCACGTAGTTGCCCAGGTGGAGATCGCCGGTGGGTTGGATGCCGGAGAAGACCCGCTTTCTGTCGCTGTTCATCCTGACTTCTCCTACTCAATGAGAATGCCGCCGGTGGCTCCGGCGGCATCGATGGTCTCAGGCGCGCGGAGCCGTCTCAGTGAGAGCTCCACCACCAGACACGCTTGTCGGTCTTCACGTCTTTGATCCTATCGGTCCGCCGGCCCGGCGGCAACGGTACAGATTCAGTGCTCTCCAGCGGAAGTACGGTCGCCATCGTATTTCCGGTGGGGGGCACCTAGTAGTCCAGGCCGAGGGCGCGGCACACGAAGCGCATCAGAGGGGTCGCCCGCCGGCAGCTGTCGACGAAGACGTCGAGGAAGTCGCCCGCCGTGACCTGGCGCTGGGTGAGCGGGCGGCGGGCGGCGAAGTCCTTGCGGCGGATCTCGCCGATCAGGGGATGGTCGGGGTCGAATCCTGCCGGGGGCCGGACCAGGCTCTCGCCATCCATGCTCCACACGTCGACGAGATCCGGGTCGCCGATGGCGGCAGACCACTCGTCGGGGTGGGCGGCGATGGCGGCGCGGATGGCGGCGGCCGCCTCGCCCGCCGGCCGCCACACGCCCGCCGAGAGATGGCAGTTGCCCGGTTCGAGCCGGAGGTAGAACCCGGGCGAGCGGGCGCCGGCGATCGCCCCGTGGCGGATGTGCACGCCGGTGTGGGTCTTGAACGGTGTCTTGTCGTCACCGAAGCGCATGTCGCGCTGGATCCGGAAGACCGAAGTGCCCGGCCGGCCGGCATCCACCGACAGATGCGGCGAGACTCCGCCGAGGGGGGCGGCACAGTCGGTCACGAAGCGGTAGGCAGGCAAACGGACATGGCGTTCGTACTCGTCCCGGTGCGTCGAGAACCAATCCCGGTCATTGTTCCGGGCCAGTTGGCGGAGAAAGCGAAAGCTATTCGGTGTGAAATAAAGTTCTTCCATGATGGCGAACGTACATCGATCCCGACCCGACGGGAAGACCCCTGACGGGCGTCCCGGGCGGTCGAACTACGCTCCGGCGATGGCTGCCAGCGAACATCGCGACGGGATGAGAATCGATTGGGACGTCGCCA
>DATFFO010000151.1:0-41531 GCA_035250025.1 Acidimicrobiia bacterium | reverse complement strand
GGGGAACTATCCCGCCCCGGAGCGGACCCTCGAAGCGGTTCGCATCGGGGTCGAGGAGGGCCGGGAGGCGGGCCTGGCTGCCGAGGCGCGATTCTTCGGCGAGCTGGTCACATCGCCCGAATCCCGGGCTCTGCGCTCGATTTTCTTCGCCACCCGCTCCGGCCCCGACGTCGGGGCGGCCGGTCCCGTCGATCTGGTGGGGATCCTGGGGGGCGGCCTGATGGGAGCGGGCATCGCCGCGGTTTCCGCTCTGCGCGCCGGGACCAGGGTCCGGATCAAGGAGGTAGATAGTGACGCCACCGCCCGCGCCCTGGCCTATGTCGCCCGTGTGGTGGGCGAGAGGGTGCGCAAGCGCCGAGTGACGGAGTTCGAGGGCGAGCAGGTCATGCTCCGGGTCACGGCCACCTCCGACTGGTCCGGATTCGGCGACGTCGACCTCGTCATCGAGGCAGTGTTCGAGGACCTGGCCCTCAAACAGGGAATCCTCAAGGAGGCCGAGGCGGTGATTCGACCCGGGACGATCTTCGCCTCCAACACCTCCTCCCTCCCCATCGCATCCATTGCCTCTGCCTCTGCCCGGCCCGAGAACGTGGTCGGGATGCATTACTTCTCGCCCGTGGAGAAGATGCCCCTCCTCGAGGTCGTGAGGACCGACGCCACCTCGGACGAGGCGGAGGCGACCGCCGTCGCGTTCGGCCGGCGCCAGGGGAAAACGGTCATCGTCGTGAACGACGGCGTCGGCTTCTACACCAGCCGGATCCTCGGCCCGTACTCCGCCGAGGCGTTCCATCTCCTCTCGGAGGGGGCTTCGGTCGAAGCCATCGACGGGGCGATGGAGTCCTGGGGTTTCCCGGTCGGACCGCTGCGGCTGGCCGACGAGGTCGGAATCGATGTCGGTGCGAAGATCTCGGTGATACTGGTCGACGCCTTCGGAGAGCGCATGGCGGGACCCGACCTGATGGGCAGGCTCGTCGGCTCCGGTCGCAAGGGCCGCAAGAACCGAAGGGGGTTCTATGCCTACGACGGCGCCGGAAAGCGGGGCGGCGTCGACGAATCGATCTACGACGACCTCGGGGTCCGGCCCACCGCCACGATCTCCCGCCCCGAGATCCAGGAGCGCATCTCGCTGGCCCTCGTCAACGAGGCCGCCCGCTGCCTCGAGGAGGGGATTCTGCGCTCGGCCGCCGATGGAGACGTTGGCGCGGTGATGGGTATCGGCTTTCCTCCCTTCCGGGGTGGGCCGTTCTTCTGGATCGACGAGGTCGGTGCCGGCGTGGTGGTGGAACGGCTGCGGCGCCTGGCCGAAGTCCACGGCCCTCGCTTCGAGCCCGCCGGAATCCTCGTCGAGGCCGCCACCAGTCGCCGCCAGTTCAGGCTGGCGTAGGACCCCCGGCGTCGACGCCCCGAACCCGGGGTTCCCCACCACGAAAACCGTGGTCCCTGGCCCACAGCACAGCCCACAGAACCCGCCCGGCCGGCTACCTGAGCACTCCCCGGCTCCACGACTCGAACAGATGGCGATACACCCCGTGGTCCTCGAGTTCGTCGTGGGAACCGTCCTGGACGATCCGTCCGTCGTCGAAAACCAGGATCCGGTCGGCCTGCTCGGCGGTGGAGAGCCGGTGGGCGATGGTGACAACGGTCCGGCCCCGCATGAGTTCTTCCAGTGCCCGGCCGATCCTGACCTCGGTGACCGGGTCGACTGCAGACGTCGCCTCGTCGAGGACGAGCAGGTCGGGGTCGGCGATGGCGGCCCGGGCCAGGGTCACCAGCTGACGTTCGCCCACCGACAAGGCCCCACCCCGCTCGCCGACCGGTGTCTCGAGGCCACCGGGAAGCTCGGCCAGCCAGGCGTCGAGACCCAACGCCCCGAAAGCGGCCACGATCTCGTCGTCCGTGGCGTCCGGGCGTCCCATGCGCACGTTGTCGGCCACACTGCCCGAAAACAGCATCCCCTCCTGAGGGACCATGACCACCCGATCGCGGAGGGAGTCGAACCGCACCGTGGCCACGTCGACATCGCCCACGCGGACATTGCCCTCGGTCGGGTCCATCAATCGGGTGAGGAGCTTGGCGAAGGTCGTCTTGCCCGATCCGGTCTCGCCGACGATCGCCACTCGCTGGCGAGGCTCGATGCGAACGTCGATCTCGGAAAGTGCAGCCGGCCCGGTGGCCTGGCCGGGCGTCTCCCCCGCCCGCGGATAGCGGAAGGTGACGCACTCGAACGTGACGCCGAGGGGCCAGTCGGGTAGATCCACGCCGCTCTGGCCGGGGTCGGCCACGTCCCGGGGGATGTCCAGCACGTCGAGGACCCGGCGCCAGCCGGCGACGGCGGTCTGAGCCTCGTTCACCGCTTCTCCCAGGACCTGGACCGGTTGGATGAAGAGCTGGACCAGGAACAGGAACGCCACCACGGTCCCGACCGTCGCCGAGCCGTTGACGGCCATGATCGTCCCGACGACGACCACCGAGGCCAGGACCAAGGCTGACAGCACCTCACCCGCCCCGGAGAACGAAGCCGACAGAGCCCCGGCCCGCACGGCACTCGACCGGTGATCCTCGATGGCGCCGGCCAGCCGCACCCGCGTCCGGTCCTCGATCCCGTAGGCGCGGATGACCGGGGCGCCCACGACGACCTCGGCGAGGACGGCCAGCATCCTCCCGACCCGCTCCCTGACGAGCATGTAGGCGGTGTCGAGGCGCTTCTGGAACCAGGAGATCGTCGCCATGATCAACGGCAGCGACACGACGACCACCCCGCCGAGCAGCGGGGAGTAGAGGAACATCACGATCAGCGCGAGGAATGCCTGGCCGCCGTTGGTGACCAGCATGAGCCCGGCCCATTGCATGAAGCGGCTGATCTCATCGACGTCGGACGTCACCCTGGAGACGAGGGCACCTCTCTGTTCGGATGCCTGGTGGATCATGGACAGGTCGTGGATGTGGCGGAACGCCCTGATCCGCAGCCCCGACAGCGCCGTCTCCGACACCCGCGCCAGGCGCAGGTGCATCCAACCGGTGGCCAGGGCGGTGACGACGACGGCCACCAGGGCCAGGAGGCACATCTGGAGGACGAAGGCCATGTCGATGTTTCCCTCGGCCACGCCGCCGTCCAGGATCTGCTGGATGGCGATCGGCACCACTACCCGGCCGGCCGTGGCGACCAGGGCGAGGACCAGGGTCCCGGGCAGGCCACGGCGCAACTCGGGGGACAGCGCCAGGCCGCGTTTGACTGTCTCCCAGGCACCCCGGCGGTTGGTGGAGGCGGCCATCACACCGCCTCCGACTCGTAGGCGTCGATCAGGGCGGCGTACTCGGGCAGGCGGCGGTAGAGGTCCTTGTGCTCGCCCCGACCGATGACCCGTCCATCATCGATGTAGATCACCTCGTCGGAGAGGACGATCGACGACCGCCGATACGCCACGATCACCACGGTCGTCTCGAGCGACGCCAGTCCCGCCAGGATGTGCGACTCCACGGCCGGGTCGACGGCCGAGGTGGCGTCGTCGAGGACGAGCAAACGGGGCTTGCGCACCAGGGCCCGGGCGAGGGCGATCCGCTGCCGTTGTCCGCCTGACAGGGAGGCGCCCCGTTCCCCGACCTGGGTGAGATAGCCATGTTCGAGCTCCTGGATGAACTCGTGCGCCTGGGCAAGGGCCGCCGCCGCCGCCACCTCGTCCTCGGTGTAGTCGCCCCCCAGGGCGATGTTTGCCCAGACGGTGTCGTCGAACAGGAACGGCTCCTGGAAGACGAGGGCGGCAGACTCGGCCAGGTCGTCGCGGTCCAGGTCGAGCAAGCCGCGGCCGTCGAGGCGGATGTCGCCCCGATCGGGGTCGAACAGCCTCACGAGGAGATGGGCCACGGTGGACTTGCCCGAACCTGTCGGGCCGACCAGCGCCACCGTGCGTCCGGGAGCCACCTCCAGGGTTACCGACTCGATCCCCCTGCGGTCGTCCTCGTCTCCGGGGCCGCGGCCGTTCTGGCCGTCGGCGAGGTCGTCGATGACCGTTTCGGGATACAGATATGCGACCCGGGAGGCGGCGGCGGCCGCCCCGCCGTCACCGTCGAGGCGGCCACTCCCGTACGCCACCCTCCCCGCCGTCCCCAGGACGCCTTCGATGCGGTCCCAGCCCACCACGGCGCGGGGCAACTCCCCCAGGAGCCAGCCGAAGACCCGCATCGGCAAGGCGACCAGGCGGAAGAGAAAGGCAAAGGTGACGAGGTCCCCGGGCGACAGGAAGCCCTGCCCGACACGCCAGGAGCCGACCGCGAGCACCGCCAGGATGGCGAGATTGGGGAGGGCCTCGATCACCGGGTCGAAGGCGGCACGGAGGCGCCCCACATCGACCATCCGGTCCCTGAGCAGGTCGGAGCGGGCCCCGAACCGCCCCACCTCGGCGTCCTCCCGTCCCAGCGTCTTCACGACGAGGGCGGCATCGAAGGACTCGTGGGCGATCTCGGCGACCTCGGCTCTCAGACGCTGGGCAGAGGCGGCCGCCGCCCGCATGCGCTTCTGGTATGCGTAGTTGGCGAGCCCGATGGCGGGGCCGGCGGCGAACCCGATCACAGCCAGGAACGGGTCGGTGACAACGAGGAGGACGGCGGTGACAACGAGCATCAGCACCACTCCGAACGCCATCGGCAGCGGAGTGGCGATGAACGCCGCCGACTCGACGTCCGAGTTGACGTTCGAGAGCAACTGCCCGGTCGGATGGCGGCGGTGCCACTCGATCGGCAGCTCCAGGTATCGGTCGGTGACCTCGGTTCGGTCGCGCGCCTGGAGCCGGTACTGGGCGGCGTAGGCGCCGAGGCGTCTCCCGACGATGCCGAAAGCGCGGACCGTCGATACGCCGAAGACAGCCAGCCCGGCTCCCGCCAGTGTCGCCCCTGCCACCTCCCCGGCTTCGACGGCGGGGAGAAGGACGGAGTCGGTGACCCATCCCAGCACATAGGACGAGGCGACGGTGGCGGCGGCGAACAGCGTCGTGCCGACTCCTCCGAACGTGAACTGGGCCGGAGCCCTCTTCACCTGGCGGGCGATCAGGGCCCAGCCGCGGCGGCGCAGACGCGGCGAATCCAGGGGCTCGGTCTGATTCACGACCGACCAGGGTATCCGGTCCGAACTGGTAGCCGGTCAGGGCCCGGCGACGATCCCGACCCCGCTGGGCAGATGATTCGACTTCCAGTAGATCGCGAACCGCTCGACGAACTGAGCCGGCTTCTCGGCATAGACCCGCATCCCGAGGGCGCGGGCGCCGGTCTGCAACTCCAACCGCCGGTGCTGGGCGAGGGCGGCCAGCAGCGACCTCTCGACGGGATCGGGGCAGAGTTGCGGGTCCACCGTGAGCAGGGAGAGCAGTTCGGCCAGGTCATGCTCCTGGCCGAGGTACTCGCTGAGCCGCTCCAGCGTGACCGCCGCCCCCCCCACGACTTCGGGCCACAGGGGGCGCAGGATCTCCGTCTGGTAACGCAGGTACTTGACCCCCTTGCGCCAGGCGTGGAAGTTGGCCGCCGACGGTGAGGAGCCTGCCTGCCTCATGTCGCGCCTTCCCCGGGTATACGTCTGGCCCAGGCCCGGGCCGATGGCACTGAAGCGATTGCGGATGGCCGTGCCGTAGACCTTCTTCTCGCTCTCACCTGTCGGCCAGCCGGCAAACCGGGCGCGGGAGCGGGCCAGTGTCGCCACAACCTCGTCGACGGCCCTGCTCTCTTCCACGATGCGCTCCCGGATCCGGAGATATCTCCTGTCGAGACGCTCCGACAGGTCGTCGAACACGTCGATCGGAAGGGCTCCCTCGAAGCGGTCGGCCAGGAGTTGGACGGTCTCGACGGCGACGGCGGCATCCCGCACGCCCGAGATCCGACGGGCGGCGTCGCGCAGGGTTCGGTTCTCGTATTTATAGGCGCGCTCGCCGATCTCGCCCCGGACGAGGCGGAGGATGGCGCGCAGCCGCTTGGTGGCCTTGCGGGCGCGATGGATGGCGTCGTCGGGACTGGCGGCCTCCATGAAGCCGGCGATTCCCTCGTCTAGCTGGGCCAGGCTGAGCCGCTGCAGGCCCTCCCCGAGAGGCTCGGAGGCGGTCAGTTGAAAGGTGTCCACGGCCACGGCCGGAAGGTAGCGGGCGGAGTCCCGATCGAGGTGGCGCTGCACCCGGTGCAGCCTACCCTGGCGCCTCATGCGATCTGCTGGCGTCCTCCCCTACCGGCGTCGTCCCCGGCTCGAGGTGTTGATAGCCCACCCCGGGGGCCCGTTCTGGGCCAAGAAGGACGCCGGCGCCTGGTCGCTGGTCAAAGGGCTGATCGACGAGGACGAGGACCCCCGGGTGGCGGCGGCCCGCGAGTTCACCGAGGAAACGGGCTGGCCACCTCCTCTCGAACCGTGGCTGGACCTCGGGGAGGTCCGGCTGCGCTCCGGGAAGCGGGTCCAGGGGTGGGCGGCCGAGGGCGACTTCGACCCGGCGCAGCTGAAGCCGGGAGAGTTCACGGTCGTCCTCCGGGGCCGGCCGGTGGCCTTTCCCGAGATCGACCGGGTGGAGTGGGTGCCAGTCGAAGTGGCTCGTCAAAAGCTCAATCCTGTTTATGGAGAGTTTCTGGATCAATTGGAACGGCTAGTACCAGAACATGGTTGAACTCGATGGAGGTGCATGAGATGACTGAAAAGACCGATCTGCCGACGACCGATGCCGAGTGGCGGGCGAAGCTCGATCCCGAGCAATACCAGGTGCTGCGCAAGGCGGGGACCGAGCGCGCCTTCACGGGCAAGTACTGGGACGAGCATCGCCCCGGCACCTATCGCTGCGCCGGCTGCGGCGAGCCCCTGTTCTCATCGGAGACCAAGTTCGAGTCCGGCTCGGGGTGGCCCAGCTTCTTCCAGCCGCTCGACCCGGCCAAGGTGGAGGAGGAGGACGACCGCGCCTACGGAATGGTTCGCACCGAGGCCCGCTGCGCCAACTGCGGCAGCCATCTCGGTCACGTCTTCCCCGATGGGCCCAATCCGACCGGCCTGCGCTACTGCATCAATTCGGCGGCGCTCGACCTGGAGGCGGGCGAGGACTCGGCCCAGAGCTGACAGCGGCTCAATGGGAGCCGCGGTTGCGAGCGGCTGACTCGAGGGTGGTGCGCAGGTCGGGTGAGTCGGAGAGAACCTCCCGCAGCTCCCAGCCCATGGTCACGGCCACCTCTACCGGGGTGGTGGCGATCACCGACGCGTTCCGGGGCTCCAGGGAGATGACACCCACCTCCCCGAAGTAGTCGCCCGGGCCCAGATCTGCCAGGTGATGGCCATCCCGGTGGACCGTGACCCGCCCGTCGACGATGACGAAGAACTTGGTAGGCAGATCGCCTTCCTCCACGAGGACGGTGCCGCGGCCGTGGGATTCCATGGTCATGCACTCCGCGAGGCGCTGTCGCTCCTCCGCCGTGAAGTTCGAGAACAGGTCAACTTGGGCCAGGCGGGCGCCATCCACTTCGGTTCCTTCCAGGTCGATGCGGGTCGAGGCTACCTGCCACGATCGGGCGGTGACTCTTCCCGCCGCCGGATAACGGACGCGGCCGCTTCGGTTGGGTAGGGTTCCTGACGCCGTGACTTCCCCCGCCGAGCCCGCCGCCACGCCCTCCGAGCCCCGTCGGGGAGCGACCCGCACCCGCAGCTTCGGAAGCGGGCGGCGCGAGAACCACGACGCCAGCGGCTTCTACTCCCGATTCCATCCCCCCGAGGTGTCGGAGGACGCCGAGGTCAGGCCGGCGGCCGTCGTCGACCGGATCTTCTGTGGAGACGCCACCGCCATGACCCAAGCCCAGGTCGCCGACAAGTCCGTGGCGCTGGTCGTCACGTCGCCGCCCTACTTCACCGGCAAGGAGTACGAGCAGGAACTCGGGTCGGGGCATGTGCCGGAAAGCTACTTCGACTACCTGGACAAGCTCCACGACGCCCTCGCCGTCTGCGTCGACAAGCTCGAGCCGGGTGGGCGGGTCGCCATCAACGTGGCCAACCTGGGACGCAAGCCGTACCGATCGCTGTCGGCCGACATGATCGGGATCCTCCAGGACGACCTCGGGCTCCTGATGCGGGGCGAGATCATCTGGCAGAAGGCGCGCGGAGCGGGAGGCTCATGTGCCTGGGGATCCTTCCGGTCGCCGGCGAATCCGGTCCTGCGTGATGTCACCGAGCGTGTGATCGTCGCCTCCAAGGGGAGGTTCGACCGGGCCCTCCCCCGCCGCCGTCGCCAGGAACTCGGACTTCCCCACGAGCCGACCATCGAGACCACCGACTTCCTCGAGTCGACCCTCGACGTCTGGGAGATCCCGGCGGAATCGGCCACCCGCATCGGCCACCCCGCCCCGTTCCCTATGGAGCTCCCCCGGCGGCTCATCGAGCTGTACACCTACCGGGGAGATCTGGTCCTCGACCGCTTCATCGGCTCGGGGACAACAGCCGTGGCCGCCGCCTCCTCCGGGCGCCACTATGTCGGCTTCGACACCGACCCCTCCTACGTCGCCCTCGCCGAGGAGCGCATCGCCATTTCTGGCGCCACATTCCCAGCTGATACCTGCTGAATGTCGGGCGAGAACGGGGAGATCCGGGTGCTGGTGGTGTGTCTCGGCAACATCTGCCGGTCGCCGGCGGGAGAAGCCGCCCTGGCCGAGGCGGCGGCCGAAGCCGGCCTCAGCATCACCGTCGACTCGGCCGGCACCGGGCCGTGGCACGTCGGCGATCCCCCGAACATCCAGATGATCCGCGCCGGGGACCGAGCGGGGCTGGTGGTAGAAGGCCAGGGAAGGCAGGTGACCACCGCCGCCGACATGGAGGGCTACGACCTGATCCTGGCCATGGACCGCCTCAACCTGCGCCAGTTGCAGCAGATGGCGCCCTGGCTCTCCGACCGGATCCACCTCTACCGGAGCTTCGACGCCGAGGCCGACAGCGACGAGATGCCCGACCCCTACGGCCTGTCGGACGCCGAGTTCGACCTCACGGTGCGCCGGGCCCGGGCCGGGGCGCGGGCGGTGGTCTCCGCCATCCAGTCGGGGCTACTGCCCTGAGCCATCCGGTCTAGCTCGACCTAGTGCCCTCCAGCGGAAGTACGGTCGCGTATTTCGGCGAGACAGCGGCGCCGATGGCAAGGACGCAGGACGAAGGCGCACCCGGGGCGGTGCGTCGAGGACGAGGACGAAGCAAGCGGCGTCGATGTCCGTTGAAATGCCATCGTATTTCCGGTGGGGGGCACTTAGTTTCGGCGGGCGGCCGCCCATGACGTGAACTCGTCGGCGAACCCGACGGCCATCGGCGGCAGCAGCGCCCCGGTCAGGACTCCCGCCGGGGTTATGAAGACCAGGAGGGCGAAGGTGTAAACCAGGGCGAGCAGCAGGGCGATGATCCGGTTGCGCATCACGTCGGCGAGGCCGGGCCGGTGGAGAACCACGGCGATGCCCACGCCGAAGCCGGCGGAGGCTCCTAGGACCGGAGCCAGGAGGCCGACCGCCAGGCCCACCGCCACCAGCAGACCCATGGCGACGAGGACTTGCTTGGGGGCGCGTGGGTTCCGGGATACGAATCCCACAACCACGAAGGCGAAGGGGGCCAGGGCCACGGCCAATCCCACCAGCGCCGGGTCGAGCACCGGACCTGCCTGGCCTTCCGGAGGGACGAAAGCGGCGGCGTAGAAGAAATAGCTGACGGTCACGGCGATCGTCCCCAATGCCAACGCCAGCCAATTGCGTCTCCGTGACGCCTCGTTCTCGGGGGAGGTCAGAGCGGGACTAGCCCTTGACCGAGCCGGCGGTGAGGCCCCGGACGAAGAACTTCTGGAGGGCGAAGAACACGACCAGCGGCAGGATCATGCTGACCATCGCCCCGGCAGGCATCAGGCTGAGGGCGCCCTCACCCCGGCCCTTGAGGGCGGCCAGGTCGACGGTCAGCACTGTGCTGTCCGGGTTGGCGACCCCGAGGAAGACCAGGGCGACCAGGTAGTCGTTCCAGACCCAGAGGAACTGCAGCGTGGCGAAGGCGGCCAGCACCGGCATCGAGAGAGGGATGATGAGCCGGGTGAAGATCTTGAAGTGATCGGCGCCGTCGATCTCGGCCGACTCGATGAGTGACGACGGCAACGACCCCATGTAGTTCCGCAGCAGATAGACGGCGAGAGGGAGGCCGAAGCCTGTGTGGGCGAGCCAAACCCCGGGAAAGGTCCCCGTGATGCCGAGGTCGGTGTAGATCCGGAGGATCGGGATCAGGGTCATCTGGAGCGGCACGACCATCAGCCCCACCACGACGGCGAAGAGGACGGTACGGCCAGGGAAGTCCATCCAGGCGAAGGCGTAGGCGGCGAAGGCGGCGACCGTGATGGGGATCACCACCGCCGGAATCGTCACCGCCAGGCTGTTGGCGAAGGAGTTGCTGAAGCCCTGATCCAGCACGGTGGCGTAGTTCTCCAGCGTCCACGACCCGGCATCGAACAGGCTGCCGAACACCGTCCACCATCCGCTCCCCCGAATGTCCGAAGGGGTGCGGAACGAGCTGATCATCAGCCCGAGAGCGGGAATGACCCAGATGACGGCGATGACAGCACAGGCGAGATAGACGGGGCTGCGGGCGACCGAGAACGAGTCGTGGGGGTCCTTCGGCGCCTTCGTCTTGACGACTGGTCTCTCGGCGACTGTTGTCATCGCGTTGCCTCCTGCTCCCGGAACCGTCTGATGTTGATCACCAGGATCGGGGTGACCAGAACGAGGAGGACGACGGCGAGGGCTGCTCCGACGCCGTCATTCTCGAAGGTGAAGAACTCGGTGACCATCCGTTCTGCCACCACCGACGTGCCGTCCCGCCCCCCGGTCATGACCGCCACGATGTCGTACACCTTCCAGGTGGTGATGAGGATCGTGGTCCACACGACCACGATCGTGGAGGCGATGGTGGGCACGGTGATCCGACGGAACACCTGCCACTCGTTGGCGCCGTCGATGCGGGCCGCTTCCAGGAGGTCGTCGGGCACTCCCTTGATCGCCGACGAGAGGATGACCATGGCAAAGCCGGTTTGCGTCCAGATCAGGATCACCATCAGGAAGAGGTTGTTCCAGACGGGCATGCGCAGCCAGTCGACGGGGCTGCCGCCGAACGCCGAGACGATGGCGTTGAGCAGGCCGATCTGGGCACCGAAGCCCTCGGGGCGGAAGTTGTAGATGAATGTGAACACGACCGATGCCCCCACGAAAGAGACCGCCATCGGCAGGAAGATGAGGGACTTGAAGGTCGACTCGGTCTTGCGGGGGAGCAGGTCGGCCAAGGTGGCCACAGCCAGGCCGAGCACCACGCACGCGACCGGCACGATCACGGCCCAGACGAAGCTGTTGCGCAACGCCTCCAGATAGGGGCCCTGGGTGAAGATGAGCACGTAGTTGTCGAGACCGACGAATGTCTCGCCCGACCGGTCTCGCAGGCTCGTGATGATCGTGTCGATGGTGGGGTAGACCAGATAGAACCCGAGCAGGATCAGGGCAGGGCCGGCGAAGACGAAGGGCCGGACCCCGGCTCCCGCCCGCTCGGGGAGGAGGCTGACGAGACGGTCCATGGCCCAGAAGAGGAGCCACACCCCTCCGACGCCGACGATGATGGCGACGACGATCTGGACGATCTTGTTGGTGTCGGGGTCCTGGAGGAACCCGAAGGTGAAGAAGAAGAGTCCCAGGACCGCCGGGACGACGAGGGCGCTGAGGATGCGGAGCAACCACACCTGGGGAGAGTTGTCGTGCGACCCCGGTTGCCCGTGAGGATGAGAGACCTCTACCTCGTCATCCCGCAACACCGGTGGGGTTGTCATCGGCCCTCCTCAGCCTCGTGATTGCGTCCGGATCCGACCATAGCGGGCGGGAACCGGCCGGGGCGGTCTGGAGGGGCGGTTTCCCGCCCCTCCAGATTCGGCTTCAGGTTCGCTCAGCCGGCCGGCCAGCTGGCCTCGATCGTGTCGACGATCGACTGGACGTCGGTTCCGCCGGCGTGGTCGATCATCCCCTGCCAGAAGGTGTTCTGGCCGACTTCGGGCGGCATCAGGTCGGAGGCGTCGAACACGAAGGTGTTCTCGGCCAGCGCCGTGGTGACGCCTTCGGCGAACGTCTTCCCGGCTTCGCTGTCGAAGCACGCCGGGTCGGTGTTGGCGTTCCCAGGGAGACGCTCGACACCGGCGACCCCGTGCCCGCCAAAGGGAGCGACGCCGCCGCCGTCACCCGAGGCGAGCGTGCACTGCCACTCGGGTGTGATCCAGTCCTGGACGGCCTGGACCACGCCTTCGTTCTGCTCGAACACGATCAGGGTGTCACCACCGCCCATGGCGCCGGGGTTGCCGTCGATGGTCGGGAAGTTGAACACGCCGATCTCGGAGTCCTCGCCCTCCTCGAAGTCAGGCGACTGGGCGAAGAAGTTGGTGGCGAACGAGCCCTGCTTCAGCATGGCGCACCCGGCATCGGGATCCTGGAACATGGGTCCGGGAGAGTCCTCGACGATGATGCTGGGCACGTTCTCGGCCCCGCCGAGCACGAAACCCTCGGCGAGAAGGATCTCGCTGAACGTGTCGAAGGCCTCCACGACCATCGGGTCGTTGAACGGGATCTCGTGGTTGTACCACTGGGCGTAGGCCTCGCTGCCGTGGAGACGAACGAAGATGTCCTCGATCC
Source organism: Acidimicrobiia bacterium (assembly GCA_035250025.1). Lineage (GTDB taxonomy): Bacteria > Actinomycetota > Acidimicrobiia > Spongiisociales > ZC4RG35 > DATFFO01. The sequence goes on along the minus strand of DATFFO010000151.1, from coordinate 28,865 downwards.
AGTCGGTTCCGGCCCATCCGGTGGCGTCACCGGCTCCGTAACCGAAGCACCACGGCGTCTGGCCGTCATCGACCATCTGCTGGGACAGGGCCACCAGATCCTCGTAGGTCTCCGGGACCGTGTAGCCACCGGCTTCGAAGGTGGGCATGTGATAGAAGATCACCGACTTGTAGTTGGGGAACCAGGGGATCCCGTAGTGGTTGCCGTCTTCGCAGACACCCAGGTCCATCCAGTACTGGGAGTGGTTGGCTTCCATCGCGGCGATGTCGAAGCCCATGTCCTCCAGCGAGACCAGGTTGCCGGCATCGGCGAACGCACAGATCGATGAAGGCTGCGGCACGAATGCCACCTCTGGTGGGTTGCCACCGTCGACGGCGATGCGCAGCTCCGACTCGAAGTTGTCCGATCCCCGGTAGGTGATCGACGATCCGGTCTCTTCGTTGTAGACGTCTATGAATCCCTGGAGGGCTTCGCCCTCGACGCCGGTCGGGGCGCCGAAGAGGGCGAAGTCGGCTCCGACCTCACCGCCGTCGCCGCCATCCGTAGTGGTGTCGCTGCCGCCATCAGTGGTCGTGTCGCTGGCCCCGTCGCCGTCGCCGCAGGCGGCGGCCACCAGGGCAAGCGCCATCAGGAGCGCCCACAATCTTGTCCATCGCTTCATCGATCCTCCTCGAGTTTGGTCATCGATTGGCTTCGACTTCTCGTCCGTCCACGGCCGGGAAAATCCCAAGCTGTAAACGCTTTCGGAGATTACGGGCGGAATGTGAGAGGCGTCAAATAGTCCGCGCCGTGGACCGGCGCACTTCCAAATGGGTCTCTACCTCCACGCGACGAGGCGGCGTCTCGGAACCGCCCACCCGGTCCAGGACCATGGCTGCGGCACGGGCCGCCAAGGAGCTGACCGGCTGGTGAACCGTCGTGAGACCGAGGGCGGCGGCGGCCGGCTGGTCGTCGAAACCGACCACGGAAACGTCTTCGGGTACCGACAGCCCGGCGTCGGCCGCCGCCCACATCGCCCCCATCGCCATCTCGTCAGACGCGCAGAACACCGCACTGGGGTGCTCCCCTTCCAGCAGATGCAGCATCGCCTCCCGGCCCCCGTCCACGGTGAAGCCGCCGGGGACGTGGAGGTCGGGGTCGTCTTCGATCCCGGCGTCGGCCAGGGCGTTCCTGTATCCCTGCCGGCGCACCTCGGCCGATTCGAACTCTGAGTATCCCGGTCCACCGCCGATGAAGGCGATGCGCCGATGACCGAGCTCGGCCAGATGGGTGACCGCTCGGTGGGCGGCACCCACGTTGTCGATGACGACCGAGTCGAAGCGGCCGATCTCCAGGCCGACCGTGGCGATGGGCATGCCGCCCTCGGCCATGGCATCCCACATGTCGTCAAGCATGAACAGGTCGACCATCACCAGGCCGTCGACCTGCTTGCTGAGTGACGGGAGGTCACCCACGAACCGCGCCATGGCATCGGCGTTCCCGACGGTCACGAGATGCATGTCGTGGCGGTCCTCCGAGACCACCGCCTCGACACCGGCCAGGACGTTGCCGTAGAACCAGGAGTTGAGCAGGGGGAGGGCGATCCCGATCGTCCCGCTGCGCCCGGCTGCCAAGCGCGAGGCGTGGGGATTCGGTCGGTAGTCGAGCTCGGTGGCGATGCGCTGGACGCGTTCCCGCGTGGCCGGTGACACGTGGGGAAGCCCCCGAAGCGCCCGGCTGACAGTCGCAACCGATACTCCCGCCCGGGTCGCCACGTCTTCGATCGTCGCTACGTCAGGCATGGGGACAGACCTCTCTCAGCCGAATGTAAGCGTTTCCAGTCGACCGGTCAAGATCGCTCCTCGTCGCCTGTTTAGGCTCTCTCGATGAGTTGGTGGGCCGGCGCCGTCGGCTACGAGATCTACATCCGGTCGTTCGCCGACTCCGACGGCAACGGCATCGGCGACTTCGCCGGCATCGCCCAGAAACTCGACCATCTGGCATGGCTGGGGATCGATCTGGTGTGGGTCACGCCGTTCTATCCCTCGCCCCAGGCCGACTTCGGCTACGACGTCGCCGACTATGTGGGGGTCGACCCGACCTACGGCGACATGGACGCCTTCGCCGCCTTCGTGGGCCGGGCCCACGAGTTGGGATTGAAGGTGATGATCGACATCGTCCCCAATCACACCTCGAGCGAGCATCCGTGGTTCCGCGCCGCCCTGGCTGATCCCTCCGCCCCCGAACGCGACTTCTACATCTTCCGGCCTCCGGGACCCGACGGCGGGCCACCCAACAACTGGCTGTCTCACTTCGGTGGTCCCGCCTGGACGTTCGACGAGGCGAGTGGCGAGTACTACTGCCATCTCTTCCTGGCCGAGCAACCCGACCTCAACTGGGCCAACCCGGCAGTGCGCCATGCTTTCGACGAGGTCCTGGGCTTCTGGATGGATCGGGGCGTGGACGGGTTCCGCATCGACGTCGCCCACGCCTTGATGAAGGACCCCGACCTCAGCGACAACCCTCAGATCCTCGAACTGGGCCCGGCCGCCACCCCCGGGGAGGCGATGGCGGCGTTCGACCACATCCACGACATGGGCCAGGAGAGCACCAAGGAGATCTACCGGCGGTGGAAGGCCCTGGCGGGCGCCGATGTGGTCCTGGTCGGGGAGGTCTACGTGAAGGATGTCGAGTTGAGCTCCTCGTACATGGGCGACGGCGGTCTGGACATCTGTCTCTTCTTCGGTCTGAACCGCCGGCCGTGGGACGCCGTGGCCTTCGTCGACGAGATCCGCACGTGGTCGCAGGCCTCGGAGGGCGGTTTCGCCTGGACGCTGGGCAGCCACGACGAGAACCGCCCTCCCACTCGATTCGGGGCCGGCGATCTCGGTCGGGCCCGGGCGCTGACCCTCTGGACTCTCTTGTGTGCGCTTCCCGGTCTCCCCTTCGTGTACCAGGGCGAGGAGTTGGGCCTCGAGGACGGGTACGTCTCTCCCGAGGACGTGCAGGACCCGGTCGGGAAAGCCGCCTACGCCGAGGGTCGTGACCCGTGCCGGACGCCGATGCCGTGGGAGCCGGTCGAGCACGGCGGCTTCACGACCGGCGAGCCCTGGCTCAGGTCGGCTCCCCGCAGACCGGAGGAGACGGTGGCGGTGCAACGGGACGACCCCGGCTCGCATCTGCATCTGTTCCGCCGGTTGCTGGCGGTGCGTCGGGCGTTGGCGCCGCGGCGCCGCACGCCGGTCGAGTGGCTGCCCTCGCCGCCCGGCGTCGCCCTGGTGCTGGCCGGCGATGTGCTGGCGGTGGCGAACGCCACCGACGACTCCGTCGACGTGACCCTCCCCCCCGGCGACTGGTCCCTGGTCTTCGAGACGGTCCCCGGCCGCGAAACGACGGCGTCGGGCGTGGTCACGATTGCGCCTGCCACGGCCCGGATCCTGACACCCACCCGCTAGCCCGCAACCCCCCTTTTCGCGCATCAAACGCGTCGGATTTGACGGGATCGATGCGCGAAAACGGAGGGAGGGGGAGAGCTTAGGTGGGGCGGCGCCAGGTGGCCGCCAGTTGGATGGCGGCCACGGCCAGCCCGGCGGCGATGATGGCGAGCCCTACCCAGCCGTCGAGATTGTCCGCCCATCCCAGGACGGCGTCGAGCGAGTAGCGGCCGGGACCGACGGCGGCCACGAAGGCGGCCGTCACGCTCAGCGTGGCGACGTACTCCCAGCCCTCATCGGGTCGTTTGAAGACGAAGAACCCGGCGAAGCGATGGATCGACCAGAACGCCACCGCCATGGTGGCCACCAGGCCCGCCGCCACCACCGGCGTCAGCAGCCCGAGCGCCAGCCCGGTCCCGATGCCCAGTTCTCCCAGGGCCGAGAGCCGAGCGATGACCCCGGCATGTCGGAACCCTTTCGAGGCGAACCACCTGGTGGTGCCCTCCTGCGAGCGGGCGTGGTGATACCCGTGGGCCAGCATCACGATGCCGAGCCACAAACGCAGGGCCAAAAGGGCAACGTCGGTCACAGGCCAACGGTACCCGTCAGGCCAATGCCACCTTGAGGACCTCGGTCATGTCCTCGGCAATGTGGAAGGTCATGTCCTCCCGCACGGCCTCGGGCACGTCGTCGAGATCGATCTCATTGCGCTTGGGCAGGATCACCTCGGTGAGACCGGCCCGGTGGGCAGCCAGCACCTTCTGCTTGACACCTCCGATCGGCAGCACCTTGCCCTGGAGGGTGACCTCACCGGTCATGCCCACCTCGGGCCTGACCTTGCGGGCCGTCAGCAGCGACGCCAGGGCCGTGGTCATGGTGATTCCGGCCGAGGGCCCGTCCTTGGGGACGGCACCGGCGGGGACGTGCAGGTGGAAGCGCTGGTCGAGCACAGCCGGATCCACGCCCAGTTCCTCGGCGTGGGACTCGACGAACGAGAGAGCAATCATGGCGGACTCCTTCATGACGTCGCCGAGCTGGCCGGTGAGCACCAGGTCGCGCTTGCCGTCCATGGCGGTGGCCTCGATGAACAGGACGTCGCCGCCTGCCCCTGTCACTGCGAGGCCGGTGGCCACGCCGGGGACATCGGTGCGGTCCTTGGCCTCGTCCTTCCACACCTTGGGCTTGCCCAGGTAGTCCGCCACGTCGCCGTCGTCGACGACGATCGCCCCGTCCGTTTCGGCCTTGGCCACCACGGTCGCCACCTTGCGGGCCAGCTTCCCGAGCTGGCGCTCGAGGTTGCGGACCCCGGCCTCTCGCGTGTACCGGTCGACGACCGTGGCCAGCGCCGGCTCGGTCACAGTCAGCTCCTCGGGCTCGAGGCCGGCGGCGCGCAGCTGGCGCGGGAGCAGATGGTCTCGGGCGATCTCCACCTTCTCGACGTCCGTGTAGCCGTCGATGCTGATCACCTCGGTGCGGTCGAGCAGCGGCGCCGGGATGGTGTCGAGGACGTTCGCCGTGGCGATGAACAGGACGTTGGAGAGATCGAGGTCGGTCTCGAGGTAGTGGTCGCGGAAGGTGTGGTTCTGGGCAGGATCGAGCACCTCGAGCAGGGCCGACGAGGGGTCACCCCGCCAGTCGTTGCCCACCTTGTCCATCTCGTCGAGCAGGAAGACCGGGTTCATCGAACCCGCCTCGACCAGGGCCCTGACGATGCGCCCGGGACGGGCGCCGACATAGGTGCGCCGGTGGCCCCGGATCTCGGCCTCGTCGCGCACGCCACCGAGGGCGACCCGCACGAAGTTGCGGCCCAGGGCCCTGGCCACGGACTCGCCCAGCGAGGTCTTGCCGACACCGGGCGGTCCCACCAACAGGAGAATGGCGCCGGCCCGGCGATCGTCCTCGCCCTCCAGGCCACGCTCTTTGCGCAGCTTGCGGACTGCGAGGTGCTCGACGATGCGCTCCTTGACATCGTGGAGGCCGGTGTGGTCGGCGTCGAGCACCGTCCACGCCTCGTTGAGGTCGAGGCGGTCGTCGGTCTGGGTCGACCACGGCACCTCGAACATCGTGTCGAGCCAGGTGCGGATCCACGAGTGCTCGGGCGACTGCTCGTTCATCCGCTCGAGTCGGTCGATCTCACGGCCTACAGCCTCGGCGACCTTCTCGGGTAGTTCGGCCTCCTCGAGACGCTGGCGGTACTGGCCGGCCACGTCGTCGTCTTCACCCAGCTCCTTGCGCAGGGCCTCCATCTGCTGGCGGAGGATGTACTCGCGCTGGCTCTTGTCGATTCGCTCGGCGGCCTCGTCGCGCACCTTGCGCCGCAGGTTCAGGTCGGCCAGGACCTCACGCTGCCAGTTGAGGAGCTTTCCAAGGCGGGCATGGAGATCGATGGTCTCCAGGACCTCGACCTTCTGCTCGAGCGAGAGATCGGGGGAGTACACGGCCAGGTCGGCGAGCTGGGAGGGATTGTCGATAGAGAGGAAGCGCTCGGCCATGCCACCGACGCCGCGCAACTCCAGGACCTCGCTCACGACGGCCCGATACTCGGCGACGAGCTCGTCGAGGGCGGGGTCGTTGATGACGTCGGCCTCGGCGACCGGCTCGGCGTGGCACCATAGGGCGCCGGCGTCGTCGGTGGAGCCCGAGCCGACGCGGGCCCGGCTCACCCCTGACACCACGACGTTGCCGTCTTCGTCGGCGTCGGTGATCTCGACGATCGTGCCGACCGAGGCATAGTTCCCGTCGACCCGGGGGACGAGGATGAGGCGGCCGTCATTCGCCCGGGCGGCGGCGAGGGCGACCTTGCCCTCGGTGGTCTCCATCCGCAGGGTCACGACCATGTGCGGGAAGACGACTCCGTTGGTCAAGGGGAGGACAGGTAGGGAGAGTTGAGCTGTGTCGGGCACGTGAAATCCTCGCTGTGGAACGATCTGAGCGTATTGCACTCAGGAAACAAACGGTACGCCTCTCATATTCCGCGGCGTTCTCGAGGCGATCGCCAAATTCATGAAATATGCCAATAGGTCACTCAGGTTGTACCCTGAGAACCCGGTCTCTCTGAAAGGACACTCTCATGGCTCGAGCAGTCGGCATCGACCTCGGAACCACCAACAGCGTCATCGCCACCCTGGAAGGTGGCGAGCCCACCATCGTCCCCAACGCCGAAGGCGCCCGCACCACCCCCTCGGTGGTCGCCTTCAAGGACAACGACATCCTCGTCGGTGAGGTCGCCAAACGACAGGCGATCACCAACCCCGACAAGACCATCCGCTCGGTCAAGCGCCACATGGGCACCGACTGGAACATCGAGGCCAACGGCAAGAGCTACACCGCCCAGGAGATCTCGGCCCGGATTCTGATGAAGCTCAAGAGGGACGCCGAGTCCTATCTGGGCGACACGGTGACCGACGCCGTCATCACGGTCCCCGCCTACTTCAACGACTCCCAGCGCCAGGCCACCAAGGAAGCCGGCCAGATCGCCGGCCTGAACGTCCTGCGCATCATCAACGAGCCCACCGCCGCTTCCCTGGCCTATGGCCTGGACAAGGAGGGCGACCAGACCATCCTGGTATTCGACCTGGGTGGGGGGACCTTCGACGTCTCCGTCCTCGAGATCGGCGAAGGTGTGTTCGAGGTCAAGGCCACCTCGGGAGACACCAACCTGGGTGGTGACGACTGGGACCAGGTGGTCATCGACTGGCTCGTCCGGTCCTTCGAGAACGACCACGGCGTCGACCTGTCCAAGGACCGCATGGCAGTCCAGCGCCTCAAGGAAGCGGCCGAGAAGGCCAAGATCGAGCTGTCTTCGGTGTCCGAGACCGAGGTCAACCTGCCCTTCATCACGGCCACGGCCGAGGGGCCGCTCCATCTCCAGCAGAAGCTGACCCGCTCGGAGTTCGAGAAGCTCTCTGCCGACCTGCTCGAACGGACCAAGGCCCCGTTCCGCCAGGCGATCAAGGATGCCGGCATCGAGCTCTCCCAGATCGACCACGTCGTCATGGTGGGCGGATCAACCCGGATGCCTTCCGTGCAGGAGGTCGTGAAGGAGCTGTCGGGCAAGGAGCCGCACAAGGGTGTCAACCCCGACGAAGTCGTGGCTGCCGGCGCCGCCATCCAGGCCGGCGTCCTCAAGGGTGACGTCAAGGATGTCCTCCTGCTCGACGTCACGCCCCTCACCCTCGGCATCGAGACCAAGGGCGGCGTGATGACCAAGATGATCGAGCGCAACACGACGATCCCGACCCGCAAGTCGGAGACCTTCACGACCGCCGAGAACAACCAGCCCGAGGTCGAGATCCACGTCCTCCAGGGCGAGCGGGCGATGGCCGTCGACAACAAGAGCCTGGGTAAGTTCCGCCTCACCGGCATCGCCCCGGCCCCGATGGGGGTGCCTCAGATCGAGGTCACGTTCGACATCGACGCCAACGGCATCGTCAACGTCAACGCCAAGGACCGCGCCACCGGCAAGGAGCAGGCGATGACGATCACCGGCGGTTCCGCCCTCGCTTCCGACGAGATCGACAGGATGGTGAAGGACGCCGAGGCCTATGCGGACGAGGACAGCAAGCGTCGCGAGGCGGTGGAGACCAGAAACCAGGCCGAACAGCTCGTCAACCAGACCGAGAAGGTCCTGTCGGAACAGGGTGAGAACCTGACCGAGGACGAGCGCTCGCCCATCGACGCCGCTCTCACGGAGCTGCGCAATGCCGTGGCGGCCGAGGACACCCCGAGCGACGACCTGCGCTCCAAGATGGAGAACCTGGCTTCGGTGTCCCAGGGCGCCTTCAGCCGCATGTACCAGGATGCCGCCCAGCAGGCTCCCGCCGGCGGACCCGTCGAAGGCGAGACCGTCGACGATGACGAAGTGGTCGACGCCGAGATCATCGACGAGGGCGAAGAATCTTGAAGCAGAGCAGTTTTGTCCCCCTGGGCGGAGCGAAGGGGGAAGGGGCCCCCACGAAGTGGGGTAGGGGGCTCTCGTTCTCAACAGGATCAGACCAATGAAGGGCGACGACGAGATCGTGGAGGCTGAGGTGATGTCGGTGGACGCCCCCACGGCTGCCGGGTTGGGTGTCGACCTGCCCGACGACCCCGCCGCCGCCCAGGAGCTGTTGCTGACCCGGCTCGCCGAGGCTCGCGAAGAGGCATCTACCTATCTAGATGACCTCAAGCGGGTGGCGGCCGACTTCGACAACTTCCGGAGGCGGACGCTGCGCGAGCAGGCCGAGACGGGCCAACGCGCCGTGGAACGACTTCTCACCGAGTTGCTACCGGTCCTCGACACGTTCGACGCCGCCGTCGCCGTGGAGGCATCCACCGGGACCGAGGAGAAGATGCTGGCCGGGATGCACCGCACGCACGACCAGCTCCTCACGATCCTGCGCAACCAGGGCGTCGAGGTCGTTCCCGCCGTGGGCGAACGGTTCAACCCCGAGTTCCACGAGGCCGTGATGTCCCCGTCCGAAGGCGAGGGGACCCTGGTGGTGAGCGAGGAGCTCCGCCGCGGCTACACGGTGAAGGGAAAGCTGGTGCGCCCGGCCCTGGTGGCGCTCGAGTACGAGGGCTGAGTAGGACATGAACCGGGAATGGGTCGAGAAGGACTTCTACTCGATCCTGGGAGTCTCATCGGAGGCATCCCAGGACGAGATCAAGCGCGCCTACCGCAAGCTCGCCCAGCAGCTCCATCCCGATGCCAACCCGGGCGACACCACCGCCGAGGATCGCTTCAAGGACGTCTCGGAGGCATATGCCACCCTCTCCGATCCGGAACAGCGCAAGGAGTACGACCAGGTTCGCCGGCTGGCCTCTACCGGGGCCTTCACCGGCGGCGGGGGCGGCTTTGGCGGTCAGCAGTTCCGTGTCGAGGACCTGTCGGACCTGTTCGGGGGCGGCGGCCTCGGCGACCTGTTTGGCGGCGGGCGCCGCCGCCCGACCGGCGCCGGGCCGGTTCGCGGCGCCGACGCCGCCGCCGACCTCAACATCGCGTTCGAGGAGGCAGTCAGCGGGGTGACGACGTCTCTTCAGGTTCGCGGTCAAGCGACCTGCACCCACTGCGGCGGTAGTGGCGCCGAGCCTCCCAGCCGGGCCCTGACATGTCCTACGTGTGGCGGCTCGGGTTCGATCGCCCAGAACCAGGGCTTCTTCTCCTTCAGCGAGCCATGTCCGCAATGCCGGGGCTCGGGTCGCATCATCGAGAACCCGTGCACGGTATGCCGCGGTGCGGGCGTCGAGGTGCGCACCCGGTCGATCAAGGTGCGCATCCCCGCCGGGGTCAAGGACGGCTCCACGATCAGACTGGCAGGCAAGGGTGGGCCGGGCCGCAACGGAGGTCCCGCCGGCGACCTCCTCGTCAAGGTGCACGTCACTCCGCACCCGGTGTTCGGGCGTGCCGGCAACGACCTCACCGTCACGGTCCCGATCTCATTCTCGGAGGCGGCGCTCGGCACCAAGCTGTCGGTGCCGACGATGAACGGAGCCGTGCGCGTGAAGATCCCGCCCGGGACCAAGTCGGGCAAGGTGTTCCGGGTGCGGGGCAAGGGCGTGAACGCCGAGCGGGGTCGAGCCGGCGATCTGCTCGCCCGGGTGGAGATCCAGGTGCCCGGTCGACTCTCCAAGGACGAGAAGAGGCTCCTCGAGCAACTCGCCTCGTACGACACGGACGAGATGCGAGCTCATCTCGACCCGTACCTGGGAGGTTTGGCTGATAGGGACAGTGCCAGCCCAGGAGGATCCTAAAATGCTGGCTCAGTCTCCCGTCGCCGGACATCCATCCGCCAATCCTCTGACATGATGGCAAGGCAATGACCGATCGGATCCAGAAGCGAGCGGTGTTCGTGATCTCGGTGGCGGCCGAGCTCGCCGGCATGCATCCCCAAACGCTGCGGATATACGAACGGCGGGGCCTGATCGAGCCCTACCGCACCCCCGGCGGGACCCGGCGGTACTCCCAGGAGGACATCGAGCGTCTGCGCCTCATCTCCGAGCTGACCGACCAGGGGCTCAACCTGGAGGGAGTTCGCCACGTTCTCCAACTCCAGGACGAGGTGGCCAAGCTCCGCGACAAGGTCAACAAGATGGAAGAGCGACTCGACAGCCTGACCGAGGAAACCGAACAGCGAGTCCGCGAGGTGCATCGCTCGTACCGGCACGAGATCGTCCTTCGCTCCGACGCCCTCCCCGACGTGCGCGAAAGGTAAACGGCGGACTGTGTCCCCCACGAGCGCGGCGAGTGGGGGACTAGATTGACGCCTCAGTTCACCGAGGAGGGCGACGGCTTGTACCTTGATATCCACGGCGCCCGCGGGTCGATGCCGGTCGGAACGCCTGAGTTCGGGAAGTACGGCGGCGACACCACTTGCTATTCGCTCCATCACGACGACGGCACGCTCATCACCACGATCGACGCCGGCACCGGTCTGCGTCTCCTGGTCCCTGAGATCTCCGAGGCCGGGACCACGGTCACGTTCGTCCTGACGCACTACCACTGGGATCACATCCAGGGCCTGTCGATGTGTGCCCCGATGTGGAAGGGCGACATCTCCCTCCGCATCATCGGACCGGGTGACGTCGCCCGCTCCGTTTCCGAGGCGATCAGCCCACCGTGGTTCCCCGTGCCGATCGAGGAGATGAAGATCGAGTTCGTGCCCGCCGAGGAGTCGTTCCAGCTCGGCGACATCAAGGTGACGACGTTCCCGTTGAACCATCCCCAGGGTGGTCTCGGCTACAGATTCGAATTCGACGGGCAGTCGGTCGTCGTCGCTACCGACCACGAGGCCGGCACCGACGCAGATCGCGCCCTCATCGAGGGCGCCTCCGGGGCCGACATCCTCGTCCACGATGCCCAGTACCTGCCGCGCGAGATCGAGTCCAAGCGGGGCTGGGGCCACAGCACATGGGAGGACGCCGCCGCCATCTCCAAGCATGCCGGCGTGGGGCGGCTGCTCATGGCGAGCCACGACCCGAGCCGTTCCGATGTCGATGTCGACGAGATCATCGGAGCCACGGCCGCGGTGTTCCCGGAGGCTGCGGCCGCCGGCTGCGGCGAGCGCTACCTCCTGACTTGACGGCAATGGGCGGCGACACAGACGACCGGCTCCTGGCCTACCTGCCGAGGCTGGTCCGCGACTGGTCCGCCCACGCCGATCTCAAGCAACTCTTCTTCGACGGCACGCTGGTCTTCGCGGACCTCTCGGGATTCACGGGCATGACCGAGCGCCTGTCGGCGATCGGCCGCCGGGGTGCCGAGGAGGTGTCGTCGATCATCTCGGACACGTTCGCCGCCCTGCTGGAGCCCGTCTATGAGGCCGGCGGCAGTCTCATCAAGTTCGGCGGTGACGCCCTGTTCCTGCTCTTCCGGGGCACCGACCACGAGAAGGCGGCGGCCTGGTCGGCGTGGGAGATGCGGACCTTGCTCCGAAGGCGATCGGTCGTGCAGGCGAGCGTCGGCAAGATCAGGCTGGGGATGACCACCTCGATCGCATCGGGGCTCATCCATGCCTTCATGGTCGGCGGCGCCCGCCGCGAGCTCCTCCTCGCCGGCGAGACCGTGACCAAGTTGATGGAGCTGGAACGGGAGGCAACCAAAGGCGAGGCGCTGGTCAGCCCAGCTACTGCCGCTCACCTCAATCGCTTCGTGGAACAGACGGCCACCGGCGCCTTCAAGCTGGTCCGGCGACCTCCGCCCTCGTCGACCAGCGAGGAGATCTTCCACGTCGCCTCCGGCGCCATCGAGCCCTTCGTGCCGGCCGCCGTACTCCAGCGGTTCGACGCCGGGCAGACAGAGCCCGAGCACCGGCGAATTGCCATCGGATTCGTCGGCGTGGGAGGCCTGGATGCCCTCGTGGCCGTCGACTCGACCGCCGCCTGCGAAGCCCTGGACGTCGTCGTGAAGGCCGTCCAGGAGGCTGCCACCGCCCAGGGGGCATGGGTCCTGGCAACGGACGTCGCCCCCGACGGCGCCAAGCTGATCGTCACCGCGGGCGCCCCGGTGGCGACGGGCCACGACGAGGCGTCCCTGCTCGTGGCGCTGACCGACGTGCTCAAGCTGGACACCCCACTCCATATCCGACTCGGCGCCAACCACGGCACCGTGTTCTTCGGAGACATCGGCCCCCACTACCGGCGCACCCTCACGGTCATGGGGGACACGGTGAACACCGCTGCCCGCCTGATGGCTGCCGCCGACGGCGCCAGCGTGCTCGCCGCTCGATCGATGCTCGACAGTCGCCATGTCCGCTTCAAGCACGGCAACGCGCGCAACCTGAAGCTGCGGGGACGACGCCAACCCCTCGAAGTCGCCGACATCGCTGGACCTGTCGCCGAGGAGTCGCCGACGAGTGCCGTCTCCGGCCTGGTCGGCCGGGAGGCAGAGCTCCAGACGCTGGAGGCGATGTGGTCGGCCGCCAAGTCCGGCACGGGTGCCGTCGCCGAGATCACCGGCCCGCCCGGGAGTGGCCGCTCCCGGCTGATCGGCGAATTCCTAACCCGCTGCGGTGATGTGCGTGTCGTCCGAGCAGAATCCAGCCTCCACGAGAGGTCCACGCCTTATGCCCTTGCCCGCCGGCTCTTCGGTCAGATAACGGGAATCGACCCCGACGCCGACGATGCCGCCGAACTCCTGACCGCACTCGTCAACGAGAAGATCGAGGAGCTGCTGCCCGATCTTCCCTTCGTGGCCCGCGCCATGGGCATCGCCGGCTTCGACGAGCGAGTGATCGGAGCGACGAGCCCGCGGTTCCTGCAGGCGATCACAACGCGCAGCCTCGTGAGCGTTTTGGTCGCCGCCGGCACCGGCCCGATGCTGGTGTTGATAGACGATGCCCACCTGGCGGACTCGGCGTCCCTGGCGGTCCTGACTCAGGTCTCGGGACGCGTCCCTGATCTGGCATGGCTGGTGTGCGTGACCCTGCCCGAGGCAGGCATGCTCCGGTGGACCGGGGTCGAACCCGTGGGCGTCGAGCTGGGGGCGCTGGATGTCGCCAGCCTCACGACCCTCGCCGAGAGCCTCACCGAGGACGTCCCCCTGTCCTCCCACGACCTGAACATGGTCGTGACCCGGGCGGCAGGCAACCCGTTGGTGCTGCGGGAGATCATCGACGCCAGGCGGAACAATGCCGACATCGCCACGATCCCGACCGCAGTGGAGGGTCTGATGGCGATGCGCATCGACCGCCTGGAGCCGTCCCGCCGTCATCAACTGGAGTTCGCCTCCGTCCTGGGGACTGTCTTCGATTCCTCCCTGTATGAGACCGTGGCCGAGGCGCCGGCATCTGAGCTGATCGTCGGCTGGGACGATGGGATCCTCCAGGAGGCGGGTGACGGCCGGATCAAGTTCGCCAATCCCGTTCTGCGCGACGTGGTGTACGACCGTTTGCCTTTTGCCAGGCGGGTCGGGCTCCACGGCCGCGTCGCCGCCGTGCTCCAGGTCGATCCAGCCGCCATCGACGACCTGGCCTTTCACCTCTTTCGCGCTGAGCAATGGCCGGAGGCCGTTGCTGCCGCCACGGCCGCCGGACGCGACGCCGAACAGCACTTCGCCAGTTTGGAGGCCGTCCAGTGGTACGAGACCGCCCTGGATAGCGCCACCCACTCGCCGATTTCCGACGCCGAACGCGCCGAGCTGTGGGAACGGATCGGAGACCTCAAGGAGAGGGCAGGCCAGTTCGAGGGAGCGTCCGAGGCGTTCGCCCGTGCCGAGTCCCTGGCCTCCACGGCCCATGCCCGCGCCCGCCTTCTCATCCGCCGCGCCCGACCCCTCGAAAAGCTGGGTCGATACTCCGCCTCCCTCTCCTCGTTGACGAGGGCCAAGAAGATGGCTCCCTACGCCCACGACGTGGTGGCGATGGCCACCGCCCGCTATGGCGGTGTCCGTCACTATCAGGGCCAGCACACAGAGGCCATCGCCCTGGCCGAGGAGGCGATCGCCGCCAGTGGGGAAGATGAGACCAGGCCGGCTGAGGCTCTGGCCCTCATGATCCTCGACATGGCCCGTTCAGCCGCCGGCCAGCCGATCGACGGCTCTGCCAGTCGCCGGGCGATGGCCATGTTCGAAGCCCAGGGCGATCTCGACCGTCAGGCCCGCGTCACGAACAACCTGGGCATGTTCGCCTTCTTCGAGGGTGACTGGGACGAGGCCGAGCGGCTGTACGACGAGAGCCGCCGGCTCTTCGAAAGGATCGGCGACGAGGTGAACGCCTCCTACGGGGCGGGCAACCTGGCCGAGATCTGGGCGGCTCAGGGTCGTCACTCCGAGGCGGAAGCTCTCTTCAAGGAGGTGCGGAGGATCTGGCGGGCCGCCGATGACAAGTACGGCGCCGCCTACATAGAGGGGCAGCTGGGGATGATGGCTGCCTTCGCCGGCCGGATGACCGAGGCGGACGAACGCTTGCAGCAGAGCATCGAGCTTTTCCGGGAGATCGGCGCCCGCTCGGAAGTGGCCGAGGCCGCCTGTCATCTCGTCGAGACACGGCTGCTGGCAGGCGACGCCGACGGGGCGCGGCGCATCATCGAGTCCTACGAGCTCAACGTCTCCTCGACGGCCGGTTCCCCCAGATTGGCCAGGCTCGCCGCCGTAATCGAATGGGAGCTGGGCACGTCCAATTGCGTGGCTGCGATCACGACCGCCCTGGCGAAAGCGCGCCAGGCGGCTTCAGGTCTCGACGAGCTACGCCTGCTCGAGATGGCCTCCAGGTCCGGGCTTCCCCTGGCTGATCCCGACCGGCAAAACGAGCTGACGCTCCAATTGGGCATGGTGGTGTCGCCGGTCTATCCGACGACACCACCAGCTTCCCGAAATTAGGAAGCGAATCCGCGGGGGTCGACCTGGGCCACGGTGGCCGTGATCTGATAGGCGTTGCCGGCGGGCTTGACCTTGTAGGAACAGGCCAGAACGGCGTCGTTGGTGCCGCACTCGAATGCCTCCGTCGCTCCCGTGGGAGCGATGAAGAACTGCACCTGTCCGGCGCCATCACCTCCAAAGGCGGACTTCGGCACCGTGAGGACCACCTTGACGGTGGCGGCGGCATTCTCGGTGGGCGGAACCCAGAGCGCCGCCCGGCCGGCGCAGGGCTGATCCAGGCAGTTTGTGTCCAGGTCCACGATCAGGTTGGCGCATTCGGTGGCGTCCGCCGCGCAGGTGGTGGTCACGTCGACGCTCGTGCCCGCCTCGGAGTGCCCCGTGTTGCAGCTGTTGCCCCGCTCGCAGGCAACGGCGGAGCCGGTGATGGTCACGACCGGACCGGTGCCATTGAGGTCGTTCTTCTTGCCGTTGAAGTTGTTGGCCTGGCGGGACTCCACCTCGAATCGATAGGACTCATCGCCGTTCTGCAGCGGCGTGACGGCGTCGATGGAGACCGAGATCGACTGCCCGGGCGACAGCCGCGATTCGACGTCGTTGGCCACGATCTCTATCGGGTCGGTGGAGACCAGCGACCAATTTCTCCCCGGTTCGACTGCGACCGCACCTACCACGAAACCG
The DNA here is from genome assembly GCA_035250025.1 of Acidimicrobiia bacterium. Taxonomy (GTDB): domain Bacteria; phylum Actinomycetota; class Acidimicrobiia; order Spongiisociales; family ZC4RG35; genus DATFFO01. The sequence continues at coordinate 12,980 of DATFFO010000151.1, read as the reverse complement.
TCTGGCACCGTGATCCGGCTCGCCCCGAGCGGAGCGACGTCGGAGGTGTTGGTGATCGTCAGTGTGTAACCGACGCTTGTGCCGGCTGTCGAGGTGGTGGGGGTGATCTCGGTAGTGAACGACTTCCTCTCCGGAGCGGCCACTCCCGGTGAGACGACACCCAAGATCAAACCCAGTGCAACCAATACCGCGAATGCCGATCGAACGCCGCTTGAGCGCCTCACTTCGGCCCGCCTTTCTCCGCGCCTGCGGATCCCAGTCCCTATTTTCGATGGTCGGCGATGCGCGGTCTCGACCCCGCACCAGCCCGACCCCCCTGAGCGGCGCCCAAATGCCCCTCAGCGATTCTGGATTCTAGCCCACAGACGGCGGGCGGGAGCCGCGAAAATCCGACGAATTCAGCCAGGCCTCCAGTCGCGGTTTGGCGGCCTCGTAGCCACGGTGTGCCACACCAGCCACGTCCCCGAAGTCGAGCATCGAGACCCCACGCAGGTCGAGGTCCAGATACACGTCGGCGAGGCCATCGGCGATCTGTTGGTCGCGTTCACGCTGCGAGGCCACGATCATCGAGCGCATGAGAACTGCGGTGATCCGGGGAGCGTGGTCCTTCTTGCCTCCGAGTCGCCTCCCAAGCGCCTCCCATCCCGACATGGAAAGCCCGAAGTCCCGGTGGGCACCCGGTCCGCGGATCGGCGCCACGTCGACGGCGATGACACTTCCTGCCGGCGTAACCTGGCGAATCAGGTCAACTGGAAGGTTGTTGAGCACGCCGCCGTCGACGAGGAGGTGATCACCGTACGGGACCGGCGGCATGACTCCCGGGATCGATGTGCTCGCCCGCAACGCCTCCACCAGCAAGCCGCGCCGGTGGGGATGGGTTCGTGAGCTGGTCAGATCAGTGGAGATGCAGGTGAAGGGATACCAAAGGTCCTCGATATCACGATCTCCGAACGCGGCCCGGAGCGCACGGGCGATCCGGCCACCCTTGATGAGCGACACCATCGGGATGGTGTAGTCCAGAAGGTTCTCGAACCTCTCCTCTACGAAGGCGACGATCTCGCCGGCGGCTACGCCGTCGGCCATAATGGCGGCCAGGATGCTCCCCATCGACGTACCGCCAAAGACGTCGACCTCGATACCCAGGTCCCGGATGGCCCGATAAACTCCCAGATGGGCGAACCCCCGGGCGCCCCCGCCGCCGAGCACCAGGCCGGTGGCCTTCCCGACAGCCGTCCGCACTAGCTTCCTCATGTCGTGGCCGCCTGGCCCGAGATGAACCACGTCGGTAGCCCCAAACCTATCCATGAGACGGGCCGTCCCCGTGGGAGCTGCGCGGGAGCCATCTTGGTAGACCGCCAGGGTCCGGTGCAGCCGGGGCGGGGAGGATCCCAAGATCATTTGCAAGTTGGCTATCTCGCCGGGAGTCGGGTCAGGCGGCACCACCACCAACACCCGATCTGCCGCCGCCAGGCAGCGGTCAGCCCAGTATCCCTGTGATCGGCTGGCGTCGAGGAGTAGGTGATCGACCCCCAATTCAGCCTCGTTGAGCAACCGCCCCAGGCGCAGGTCGCCAACTTGGCCCGGCGCCGCCGCCGCGATCCCGTCGGAGTCGAGAAGTCGCTCGACACGGCCCGGAGAGAGACACTCCACAGAGCCCAGGTTCGCCAGGGCCCGCGTCATGCGATCGACGAGGACGGGAGCATCGAAGCGATTACAGACGACCACGGTCAATACGACGCTCTCCCGCCCTCGAGCACGGACACCGCCACCGCGCGTCATCATCGCCAGGCCGACATCCAGCATGAGGCTGGGACTGTTCTCAACCAGGGCATGAAACCCGGCCGCGTCGATCCGGGCGAGGACACTGGCCCGGAGTGCGGTGACCGTGGCCATTCGGCGGGCACTTCCCAGCAGGCCGAGCTCGCCCACCATCTCCCCCCGACCGATGTGGCCCAGCACCGACGCCACCTGCTCCTCACTGTTCCACTGGGTCACCTCGAGCGCGCCGCGTATGACAAGCGAAACGCTGTCCGATTCGTCACCCTCCCGGAACAGAACCTCCCCCGGCATCAATCGAACCCACTGAACAGCGGCCTGCAAGGCGGCAATGGCCGACCGGTCGTTCAAGGAGAAGCGCTCGGCCATCAGCTCGATCAGCTCGGTCTCCTCCGATCGCCGAACCGTCTCGGCCAGCAGCTCCTCGGCAATCTCGGGGTACTCATGGAGGAGCCGCCAGAAGTCATCACGGGCGATCGCCAAGACCTCGGATGCCTCGACCGCGGCCACGGTCGCGGTGCGCTCACCACCTGCCAATGGAACGATCTCTCCGACGACACCGCCCACCTCGTGGATCATCGCCAGCTCGACCTCGTCGCCTTCGACCGCGCGTCTGACCACCATGGATCCCGAAAGAAGCAGGTACACCTCCTGACCGGTGGTGCCCTGTTTGATGAGGACCTCCCCGGGGCCGAGGCATCGCCGACGACCACGGCCTTCGGCCAGTTGAAGAATTTCCAGAAGAGCCGCCACGAGGCCGGAACGCTAGTACGCGCGCTGATCCGCCATCCCAACCCACTTCGCGTGGAGAGCCGCCAGATAGGCCGGACAGAATCCTCAGGAGCATGAATGCGATCCTCGCCGCCGAACATTGTCACCTAGTGCGTCGTCATCTGCCCCACGTTCCGACGCCGTCCTGGACCGCCGGGTACAGTGACCGGCCTTAGCTCAGGAGGCGGCCAGTCGTGAGGAACACCGACAAGATCCAGCATCTGGGGAAGGTGCCATTGTTCGCCGGTCTCAACCGACGGCAACTCGGTGAGGTGGCCAGGCACACCGACGAGATCGAGGTGGCGGCGGCGACGGACCTCACGAGCGAAGGTCATGTGGGGCGTCAGTTCGGGATCGTCCTCTCCGGTAGCGCCGTCGTGAAACGCAACAACCGCAAACTGGCGGACCTCGGCAAGGGGGACTTCTTCGGCGAGATGGCGCTGTTGTTGCAACAGCCCTCGTCTGCAACGGTCACCACGATGGAGGATTCCACTCTGCTCGTAATGCACGGGCGTGAATTCACATCGCTCCTGGATTCGGTCCCTGCCATCGCCCGCAAGCTCGCCGAGGGTCTGGCCGCCCGCCTGGTCGAAGCCGACCGCAAACTGGTCCTGTAAGAAGACGGACGACGGAAGACGGAAGACAGAAGTCGGAAGACGGAAGACGGAAGACGGTTCACCGTCAACCGTCAACCGTCAACCGTCGACCACGATCACGCCCTGGGCCCCTTCTGATCGGAGGACTGACGCCGTGCGGCCCCATGACGTCGGATTGAAGTCGGCGGCCGGAAGGACGCGGTAGGTCCCGCCTTCGACCCATGTCGGATGGGCAGTCACGCCCCGCGCCGACCATCCGCCCGCCCGGGGAGCGAACTCCACCGCCGCAATCACCCCGTCCTGGGTGGCGGGGCGACTGCGCTGGGCCGACAGGAAGTTGCCCAGACCGTAGAGGATGTACTCCTCGTCAACCTTCTCGATCGGCTGGACGACATGGGCGTGGTGCCCGACCACCAGGTCGACATCGGGCGAGGCGATGAGCGACCTGGCAACGTCGCGTTGATAGGAGGTAGGGGCCGACTGGTACTCCGTGCAGCAATGCGTGCTCACAACGACGACATCGGCCCCCGCCTGGCGGGCGGCCGCCGCCTGTTCCAACAAGGCGGGCACGTCGATCAGTTGGACCAGCCATGGCTTGTCGTCGGGAAGCCGGTACCCGTTGAGCCAGTACGTGGAGGCGAGATGTGCCACGAGGTGATCCCCGACCTGATACATCGTGGCCTGTCGGCCGTCGGCACCGAGAGCCATGCCAGCCTGTCTGAGCCCGGCGGTGGCCAGCACCTCCAAGGTGGACTCGACGCCCGCTACGCCCTGGTCGAAGGAATGGTTCGAAGCCGTCGAGCAGCCTTCGTAGCCCGCGGCCGCCAGGCCGTCGGCGACCTGGCGCGGGGCGTTGAAGTTCGGATACCCCGACAGGCCGCTGTTGTCGGCAGAGAGAGGCACCTCGAGGTGGCAGATGGCCAAGCCGGCACTCTCGATGATCGGTGACACTGGCGCCAACATGGGCCGGAAGTCGAAAGGTGAGCCGTTGGCCGCCGCCCGCTCCCAGACCGGCCGGTGGATGAGGACGTCCCCCGTGAAGGCCAGAGTGATAAAGGGTCGCGGCAGGGGAACGAGCACCTGCAACCCCAGGGCCCGCGTCAGGAAGCTGGCCATCTGGTCACGCAGGACCGGTGCGTCGGGGCAGTAGAAGTCGTTGGCCGGGGGGTTGCATCCTTTGGTGATCCCCGCCTCCGCCAGGGCGGCGACGTCAGCCTCGAAGATCGACCCGTCGTCGTCGACGAATCGGCTCGTGGCGGCGGGCAGGTCGAGGGCGCGCGTCAGGAAGGCGGCCATCTCGCCTCGGGTAACGGGCCGGTCGGGGCAGAAACGGGCAGGCCCGCAGCCACGGGTTATCCCCGCCGCCGCCACTGCTGCGATGTCCGTCTCGAAGAGGGTGCCGTCGTCGTCATCGAACGGGTCCCCGCCAGCGGTGGGGAGATCCAACGCCCGCCTCAGGAAAGCGGCCATCTGGCCGCGGGTGACCGCTGACGCCGGGCAATAAAGGTCATCGGCTCCGCAGCCTCGGGTGATGCCGGCGGCATGGATCGCCTCGATAGCGCCCTCGTGGATGTTCCCGTCATCATCGAAGAAGGTGCCTCCCGGCCCCAGGGCTCCAGCGGGGACTGGCGGACTCGCCGGCGCGGCGGCTGTGGCGGCGAGACCGAGAACCACCACGATGCCGGCCACGGCGGTACGCATGGCGAGAGTGTGGCAGGACCGATGCCGGTCACGGGGCATAATGACGCCATGGACAGCTACTCGGGCCCGGTCCGGATCCTCGATTCCAACGGCTTCCTACTCACGGTCGGCAGCGCCGAGCTCGAGCGGCGGGCGGACACCGCCTCGTGGGGCGGCATCATCCGCGTGATCGCCAACACTGGTGTCGCCGGGAAGGCGTTGGCTATCAAGCTTCAGATCCCGGGGGGCGAGATCGGTGAGGCGGCGCTGGATCCGCTGCCGGAGTCCAACGGCGTTGCCTTCTCCGAGGTGGCGGGAATCGGTCCCGCCCCGTTCTGATTCAGCCTGGCCAGGAGCTGCCGGGTACCGGGGCGGCATCGGGTGGCACGCCAGGACCGCCCACGTAGACCCAGGCAGTCGAAGGGCCGTCTCGGGTGAGCACAGGCGCTATCACACGCTGGTACTCGGGATCGACCTCGTGGAGTCCTTCGTACTCGTCGAGGCGGGCAAGGGTCGACTCACAGCTTTGGATCCACAGCACCTCGCCTGCCACCTCGCCACCGGGCGCTTCCACGCACCACGGGTAGCGATGGCCCTCCCCCACCAGGGCGTAGTCGACCAGCACCGCCGCCACGTGGCGCTCTACTACGTCCGCCACGAGATGGAACGCCGCCCCGCTCGGGCGCAGCGTCCCGTAGACGAACAGCCGGTCGAGCGTCATGTCACGGGCCCGATCGGTACGGGTGCCCGGCGCCAGGCGTCCCCGGCCATCACGGCACTCATCACCTCGACGGCGTCCCAGACGTCGACGTGACGTTGAAAGATGGGCGAGAAACCGAAGCGCAGCAGATGCGGCGGTCTCACGTCGCCGATCACACCGGACGAGATCAGGGCCGCCATGATCGCCGGCGCGTCGGGATGCCGGAGGCTGACGTGACTCCCGCGTTGCTCTGGTTGGCGCGGGGCGATTACCTCGAACCCGTCAAGACGGGCATCGACCAACCGGATGAAATCGCTCGTAAGCCGATGGGCCTTCTCTTCGAGACGCGCCATGTCCACACCGGCGAAGACGTCGAGGGCGGCATGAAAGGCGGCGAGGGAGAGGATCGGCTGGGTCCCGACCTGCATGCGATCGATGCCGGCGGCAGGTGTGAAGTCGCCTTGCATGGCGAACGGTTCGTCGTGCCCCCACCAGCCGTTGATGGGGTTCTCCACGACGTCCTGATGCTGGGGATGGACGTAGATGAACGCCGGGGAGCCGGGGCCCCCGTTCAGATACTTGTACCCACAGCCAACGGCGAGATCGACGTCGGTGAGGTCGAGGTCGAGTACTCCCGCCGAATGGCACAGGTCCCACACGACGACCGACCCGGCGGCATGAGCCCGCTCCGTGAGTTCGCCCATCGGATGCCGCCGGCTGGTTCGGTAGTCGACATGGGTGAGCGCCACGACAGCGGTGGCGGCGTCGATCGCCCCCGCCACTTCGCCGGGTTCGACCTCCAGCACCTCGGCCCCGTATCTGCCCGCCACCGAGCGCAGGACGTAGAGATCGGTCGGGAAGTTGCCGGTGTCCGTGAGCACGACCGAGCGGTCGGGGCGCAGGGCCAGGGCCGCCCCGACTGCCTTGTACAGGGCGACACTGGTGCCGTCGCCGGCGATGACGCTGGCGGGAGGCGCCCCGATCACTGGAGCGAGCTTGTCGCCGACGGCCCGCGCCATCGTCCACCAGCCGTTCCTGTTCCACGACGTGATCAGGTCCTCGCCCCACTGGCGCTCCACCACATCGCCCAGCACATCCGCTACGTGGGCCGGAAGCGGTCCGAGCGAGTTGCCATCGAGATAGACCGTGCCCTCGGGCAGACGGAACTGCGCCACGGTGGCGCGGAAAGGATCTTGGGCGTCGAGATCTTCGAAGTGGGCGCGGTCGAGCATGCGCAGGTCAGACGTTCAGACGGTAGCCCATTCCCCGGGCGGTCTCGATCAGATCGTGGCCGAGCTTCTTGCGCAGGTAACCGACGTACACGTCGACGATGTTCGACCCGGGATCGAAGTCGTATCCCCACACGTGCGACAGGATCTGCTGGCGCGACAGGACCTGGCCCGGGTGCCGGAAGAGCAACTCGGCGAGTGTGAACTCGCGGGCGGAGAGCTCGACTTCGCGCCCGTCCACCGTGGCCTTGCGCGTCCTGAGGTCGAGCGTGACCCCGCCGGCCTCGAGCATCGCCTGTTCAGCGGTGCCGCGGTCGCGCAGGCGGACCTTGACCCGGGCGAGGAGCTCCTCGAACTGGAAGGGCTTGGTGACGTAGTCGTCGGCTCCCCCCTCCAGGCCGGCGACCGTCTCCGAGACTCCGCTCCGGGCGGTGAGGATGATGACGGGGAGGCGCTCGCCCCGAGCTCGAACCTCGGCCAGCGCCTCGTGCCCGTCGATGCCGGGCAGCCCCAGATCGAGAATGAGGAGGTCGAAGTCCCTGTCGCGGGCGGCGTAGGCGGCCGTGCGTCCATCTTCCACGAGCAGCGTCGTGTACCCGGCCGCCTGCAGGCCCTTCTCCAGGAACTTGGCGATCCCGGGCTCGTCCTCGGCGATGAGGATGCGGCTCATGATGTGGGCTCCACGGGCATGACGATGGTGAAGGTAGTGCCCGACCCGGGTCGCGAGTCGAGCTCGAGCGACCCGCCGTGACCCCGGGCGATGGCGGCCACGATCGGGATTCCCAGGCCGGCTCCTGACGTTGTCCTCCGGCCCGCCCGACCCCGTGAGAAGCGCTCGAATATCGCCGCCTGCTCCGCCGGCGGGATTCCGGGACCGGTGTCGGCCACCGCGATCCGAAGAGACGTGCCTTTCACCTCGGCCCCCAGCGACACCTTGGCGTCGGCGGGAGTGTGCTCGTAGGCGTTGCGAATCAGGTTCATGAGCGCCTGGTTGAGTCGCTGGCGATCGGCCGAGAACACGAGCGGGGCCACCGGCTCGACTGTCAGCGGCCGGTCACCCAGCGCCTCGGCGCGCCGGGCCACATCCTCGATGAGCTCGGGCAGGTCGAGCGGATGGGGCTGGATGAAGTCGGGCTGCTCCGCCTTGGCGAGAGCGAGAAGGTCGTCCACGATCCGGGCCATGCTGTCCAGCTCGGCCGTGACCAGTCGGATAGTCTCCTGGCGCTCGTCCGGGTCGTCGCTCATGAGTTCGAGATTGCCCCGGATCACGGTGATGGGCGTCCGCAACTCGTGTCCGGCGTCGTCGACAAAGCGGCGCTGGTTGGCGAATCCGTGCTCGAGGCGCTCGAGCATGGAGTTGAACGTTCTCGCCAGCTCGGCGATCTCGTCGTCGCCGTCGACTGGAATCCGGCGGGTGAGGTCGGTCTCGGTGATCGAGCGGGCGGCATCGCCCAGCAGGCGCAACGGGCGGAGGACGCTGCCGGCCACGACCCAGGCGGCGACAGAGGCGAGTACGAAGATGGATCCGTAGACGAGGGCGCCGATGCGGACGATGTCGTCGACCCGGGCGAGACGCTCCTCCATGTTGACGGCGACGACGAACAGGCCCTCTTGCGTGCCCTCGATGAGCATGGGGACGGCCAGATAGCTGACACGGCCATCCGGCGTCTCGACCGTCTCCCGGGTCGACTCGGTCAGGCTCCCCCACCTTTCGACCAGGGGGCTTCCCCTGTATGCCTGGCCCCCGGCGTCGCCCCGGTAGGGCTCGCCGGCGATGAAGGTGACTATCCCTTCGCCTTCCAGCCCGACGTTGCGTTCGAGGTACGTCGTGAAGACGGCGGACAGGTCCCCGGCAAAGGGCTCCCCGGTGTCTGGATCGATCCCTACCTCTACCAATTGCTGGAGTTCGCCGACCTCCTGATCCAGGGCCTCGTCGACCTCGACCGACGCCTGCCGGAGCAGGAATTGGCGTTGGAGGATGAGTCCCGCTGCCAGGGCGACGGCAAGCAAGAGGACATACCAGCCCAGGATGCGTGCCCGAGCCGAAGGGGTCCGGCCCGCTCGATCAGTCATCGGGTGTGTCAGGACTGTCGAGACTATCGGCGTCGTCGACGCTGTCGGCAGAACCGGAGGGTTGGTCGGGCGAGTCGGCAGGTGAGCCGGCAGCGGGCCCGTCGGGGGAGTCGGCGGTCGAGGCCGCAGGTGGCTCGTCGGGCGACTGGGATGAGGCGGCGGAGGCAGGCGGGCTCTCCGCAACGGAAGTCGGCGTCGGAGAGGCAGGCGAGGAAGTAGGAGGACCGAAGTCGATCACGGGGGGCGGAACGAACTCGAGCCCGTTGGTGGAGGGCGGGCCGCTGTCGGGGATCGAACCCCGCAACGTCACCGGCGGAGGCAAGGCCTCGGACCCCGCCATCGTCAGGCTGGCAACCGATCCGAGTGTGATGAGGGCGACGGCCAGACCGGTCATCAGCCAAGTCCAACGGGCGCGGGAAAGCCGGGATGCCCCCTCTCGAGCGGTCCCGGCTGCGGTTTGGAGTCTGTCCAGCATCGCAGTTGATCGTGGCAGGGCCCCGAGGGGGCCCTGCCACGTGGTGGGTCAGGAGCCGGAGTCGGCGGACCCGGGGCTGGCCTGGCTGGCGGCCGAGGCCGGACTGTCCTGGCTCACGGGCGATGCCGCGGTGGCGGGAGATGCCGCCGAGACGGGCGATGCCTGCGAAACCACCGAGACCGGGCTGGCCTGGCTCACCGGCGACGCCGTCGAGACGGGCGAAGCCTGGCTGGCCGCCGAGACCGGTGAGGCCTGGGTATTGGCCGAGACAGGCGAGGCCTGGCTGACCGGCGAGGCGGCGCTCGCCTGGCTCGCCACATCGGCGTTGTCGAACGGCGATGCCACGCTGGCGGTGTCAGCCGCCCGCTTCACGGCTTCTTCCACAGTGGTGGGAACCGTGGTCGGGGTCGAGACCCGCGTCACGTTGGTTGTCTCGTCCAGCGAGATCGAGTCGGGTGCCCCGCTGCCGCCGTCGTCGGAGGCCAGGGCGAAACCGCTCAGGCCGAGTGCTGAGGCAGCCGCCACCGAGGCGACGACCTTCCAGTTCTTCGGCCGCTTTGATTGATCTTTGGTCTGCATTTTCATGCTTCCTTTCTCGAGCAGACAATGTCAGTTTCGGGTTCGGTCATGAGACCAATTTGAGAAGGAGATGAGTGTCTTCTCATCTGATCCGGGAACTGTCGAGCCATTGCTGGGCGAGGGCGATGCGCCGGGCGGTCTCGCCCGGCCAGTCGGCCGACTGCACCCGGAAGGGACCCGTGGCCAGCGTGAACAAGGTCGCGGCCGCCCGCCGCCGGATATCGGCCGGGTCGTAGAGGCGGTCCCAGTGCGCCACCAGGGATCGGGCGTAGAGGCGGACACGCTCCGGCTGCGAGGACATCGTCTGCCACAGGGCGAGATGCCCCAACATGACTCCGGGATCGTCGCCGCGTCGTCCGAGGCCGTAGGTGTCGACGTCGATCAGGCCGCTGACAGCACCGTCCTGGACCAGGACCTGGGCTTCGTAGAAGTCACCGTGGACAGGAGCCAGCTCATCGACATCCTCCTCGCCGAGTTGATCCAAGAAGCGGGCGATGGCTGCCTCCTCGGATGGCACCAGCCGGACGACCAGATCGGCGATGGCGGGCACCCGCTCGATGATGGAGGGGCGGACTCTCCCACCTGGAGGATCGGGGAACGTGGTGAGAAGTCTGCTGAGGGCCGCCGGCTCGGGAAGAGGCTGATCGGGATCCTCCAGGACATCGCGCAGGGTGAGTCCCGGCATCGCCTGGAGGGCGAGGATGCCCAGGTCAGCCGAGAAGCCGAGGCTGTGGGGCACGGGCAGACCCTCAGGCAGCATCTTGTGGTCGCGGTGCAGTTCCTCGACCTTCTTGGGCCGAACCAGCTTCAGATAGATCGCCTGGGCGGGTCCGTTGACGCCGACCACCGCCCGTCGCCCCGGCCGATAGGCCTTGAGGACAGTTCGCACCGGGCCGTCGTCGGCGCCCAGACTCGCCAGGATCTGGCGGGCTCGCTCGTTGTCGAGTGCCGCCGGAAGACCCGGGAGGGCGGGGTCGAACGGCACGCGCCAGACTCCAACCTTCTCGTCCTCCGATCCGACGATGGCGGCCCCTTTTGGAATCCGTCCTCCCACTGCCACCAGGCTCTGGATGCCGGCCATCTCGCCCCCCTCGACGACTGCCCGGTACTGGACGGAGATGCTGGTGCCGGGCCACCATGTCACCTGGGTGGGGGTGGCTTCGGCCACCGCGCCGCCGGCCGCGTCGACGGCGGCTTCGATGGGCCCGGGAACAGGATCGGCCAGCAGTGTGGCGACGGCGGGCATTTCGGGATCGGCCAGCCTGGCGGTGGCGGGATGGACCATGGTCATGAATCGATGATCCCGCCCCGGCATGGTCGCTTCATGAGGATCTCATGAGAGGTCTCTCATGGAGGGCGTCAGGCGGTGATCCGATAGAAGGCGCTGAAGGGGTTGTCGATCGGGAGGACCTCGAATCCCCCGAACCCCGCTTCCCGGACGAGCTCCTCTGCCTGGCGTGGCCCCCAGGCGGCGCCGAGTCCGGCGCCACCCTGGGCCAGGGACTGGGTCATGCAGAACATGGTGCTCATCCCGTAGACGAGGGCGGCCCGGTCGCTACCCAGGTTGTCTTCGAGTTCGGGAGCCACGTTGGGTTCCATCATGAAGAGCACCCCGTCGGCCCCTAGGGCTGCCCGGGCGGCCCGCAGGGTTGCCAGTGGGTCGGCGAGGTCATGCACGACGTCGAAGGCCGTGATCAGGTCGAAGCCGGACTCGGTGAGGAGGATCGAGGCGGCGTCGCCGACGACGAAGGTGACATTGGGCAAGTCACCCTGGCGTTCCCGGGCTCGCCGAACGGACTCCTCGTCGACGTCGATGCCCACGATCTCGGTGTTCGGATACGCCGCGGCCATCGCCAGGGCCGCCGTGCCCGAACCGGAGCCGACGTCCGCCACTCTTCCGCCCGTCTCCAGCCTCTCCAGCACGTCGGGCATCGCCGCCAGCCAGCGACGCGTGAGGAGGATGCGCATGCCGGGGCTGTTGGCACGGTCGATGCCGGCGACGGCCCGGTCACCGAAGTCGGAGAAGGGCACCCCTCCCCCATGCTCGGCGGCATCCGTGAGAGCCGGGAGATGGGAGGCCATGGCGGGGAGCATGTCGAGGTACCCGGCCATCGAATAGGGACTGGTGTCGTCGGCCACGACGGCGGCGTGCTCGTTGGGGAGAGCGAAGGTCGCATCGTTCGGGTCGTAGTCGAGCACGCCGGCCACGGCCAGACCGGAGAGGATTTCCCGGGTGTAGCGTGGGTCAGCCCCGGCTCTCTCGGCCACCACGGCCGCCGTGAGCTGCCCGGCGCCCGCCAGGGTGGCGAGGATGCCGACCCGATCGGCCAAGGCCAGCAGCCCGATGGTCGTGAACCCGGCCGCGAAGCCGGTGACCCGCTCGATGAACTCCCAGATCCGATCCCTGTCCATTCCGTGCTCCGTTCAATGGCCTCTTCACCATGATGGCGATTCGATCTCTGGTCCGCGTGGCAAAGGCGATGGTATGGTGGTGCCATCATGCCATCACGCTCCCAGATCACGCTCGAATCGAGCCTGGCAAGACGCGCCAAGCAGCGTGCCCGAGATATGGGCATCAGCTTCGCCGAGTACGTTCGCCGTCTGATCGACCAGGATCTGTCTGGAGACAGCGTCCGGCCACGACTGGACGACCTGATCGGAGCAGGCGATTCCGGGGGCAGCGATGTCGCTCTTCATGAGGACGAGTATCTGAACGAGGCGTTTGGGAGGTCGTGACCGTCATGGTCGACACGTCGGTCTGGTACGCCGCTCTCGACAGGTCTGACCGGTCGCATCCTCGCGCCGCGGATGTGGTCGGTGCCATCACAGACGGAATGGTCACCGACCATATCCTCGTCGAGACGCATCGCCTGGCCGATCATCGCCTGGGCCGAACCGTAGCCGACACGTTCCTCGAGACTTTGTTGACGAGCGGCATCACCATCGAACTCGTCGGGCGGGCCGATCTGGAACACGCCGTGCGCATCAGGGCGACGTTCCCCGACCGGGCCTTCTCGCTGGTCGACTGCACCTCGTTCTCCGTGATGGAACGGCTCGGTGTGACGGAGGTGGCGACCTTCGACGTCGACTTCTCCATCTAT
>DATFFO010000150.1:0-11164 GCA_035250025.1 Acidimicrobiia bacterium | reverse complement strand
CTCACCCAGGGATGGTCGGTCTCGTCGACGTACACGGCGTACGCCTGGGGAGCGTCGCCTGGCAGCTTCCACTCTGTCCAGCTCTCCGCTTCCGGGTCGTATCGGGCGAGATGGCCGGTGTTCCAGTAGCTGACCCAGATCCGGCCCGTGGAGTCGGTCCACACCCGGCGGGCTCCCTGGCCTGGAGTGGGAGGTTCGATCAGGGTGATCTCACCCGTGTCGGGATCCACCCGGCCGACATGACTCCCTGCCAACGCGGCGTAGTAGACGTCACCGCCCGGTGTCACGGTGATGCCGTAGGGGCCACCCTCGGCCGGGAAAAGGTCCATGGCCGCCGTCGCCGGGTCGAAGCGACCCACGAAGCCCTGCTGGCCGGTGAACCAGAGGATCCCGTCGGGAGCGAAGGCAGCAGTGTGGAAGGCCACGTCCTCGTCAGCCTCGAACACCTCGACCTCCAGCGTGTCATGGTCGACCCGGACCAGGGCGTTGAGTCCCTGCTCAGTGACCCAGGCATCGCCGTCGGGGCCAACGATCACCCCGTGGGGGGCAGCGCCGGAACCGAGCGAGACCTCGGTGACCTCGCCACTTTCTGGGTCGAGCCGATCGAGACGACCGGAGTTCTGGGCGGTGTACCACACTGTCCCATCGGGAGCGACGGCGACGTCGTGAGGTCGATTCCCCGTGATGGGAAATTCCTCTACGCCGGTTACCTCCGGTGGGCCGGCGGCGACTGTGGTGGCGGTGGTGTCGGGCGGGGGAGGAGCGGTAGTCACCGGGACCTCGGTGGTGGCGGGGGCGGTGGGAGACGCAGTCGATGGGGTCGAGACGGAAGCCTTCGTGCTGGAAGGAGAGGCGGCGGTCGGTGATTCCGACGATGGTGAGCAGGCGGCGAGCAGGACGGCGGCGAGCAGGACGGCGGCGGCGATGGCGGCTGCCTTCATCGAACCTAAAGCTAGAGGAGGCCGCACGGTCAGGCCAGGGAATCGACCTCGGCGGCGAGCTCGGTGTCCTTTGTCGTGAGGCCGCCTTCCGAATGGGTTGAGAGTCGCAACGTCACCTGGTTCCACCGGATGTCGATGTCGGGGTGATGGGAAGCCTTCTCGGCCTTGAGCGCCACCGAAGTGACGAAACCCATCGCCTCCACGAAGTCGGCGAACTCGAAGGTGCGGACGATGTTGTCTCCCTCTGTCTCCCACGCCGAGTGCTCCTCGACGAAAGCGGCCAACTGGTCGTCGGTGAGTAGTGCCATGACCCCATCCTGCCATCGTGGGAGGAGCAAGCACTCTGATCGACCGTCTGGCGGGTCGAGCGGCCCGTCAACGCTGGCGGTGCGTCGTCGACCCGCGGACCACTAGTTCGGTCGGTAGCAGCACCCGCTCGGACGCCGGACGTTCACCTTGCGTGAGGGCGACCAGCATCCGGGCGGCCGCCGCTCCGACCTCGACCTGGGGAACGGAGACCGTCGTCAGGGGCGGATCGACCTGGTCCATGAAGGGCATGTCGTTGTGTCCGACGACAGAGATGTCGTCCGGGCAGCTCAGGCCCATCTCCCCCATTGCCCGGTAGACGCCGAGAGCCATCATGTCGTTTCCCGCCACCACAGCGGTGACGCCAGCCCGTGCGGAGAGGACCTGCCTGGCAGCAGCATGACCGGCCGGCACCGTGAAGCTGTCGCCGTGGACGACGATCGGATCATCTATCCCCAGCACGGCGGCGAGCTCCTTCCGAAAGGCGGACTCGCGGCGGGCGGTGGTCGAGAGCTGGGGAGGGCCGGTGAGGTAGGCGATGTTCTCGTGTCCGAGCTCGGCGAGATGACGGACCCCCGCCCTCAGCCCCAGAGCGTCGTCCCCGGTCACAAGTGGCAGCTCAACGCCGTCGACCTCCCGCGTGACGAGGACGGTGGGGATGTCGACGTCTGCGAGGGCGGCGACGGCGGCGCTCGTGCGAGTGGCGGTGGCGATCACGAGCCCCTCGCAGCGGCGGGCCCGAAGCTCGGCGATCAGCGCGGCCTCGCGGTCGTCCCTGTTGTCCGTGTCGGCGAGGAGGCAGGCCAGCCCGTGTTCCCACAGGACCTCCTCGATGGCTCGGACCATCGGCGGCAGGACCGGGTTGGTCAGGTCCGGGACGACCACACCCACAAAACCCGACCGGCGCGTTCGCAGGCTGCGGGCGGTCGGGTCCGGTTGGTACCCCAGCTCCCGGGCCGCCCGGACGACCTTGTCGGTCGTCTCGGGGCTTATTCGACCGGGGAGGTCGGGGTTGAGGGCCCGCGAGGCGGTGGCGGGATGGACTCCGGCCCGGGCGGCGACGTCACGGATGGTGGGGCGGCGCCGCCCGGTGGTGTCGCTCAGACCTTCGCCCAGTAGTCCTCGGAAGCCTTGCTCGAAGCGAGGGCGTCGGCGGATTCGAAGCCGGGAGCCATCGAGGCCTCGGTGCCGGCCATGACCTCATGGTGTTCGATATTGAGCAGGCGTAGCCAGCTCTGCTGTCCCATGGTCAAGCCGATGGCACAGCCCAGCTCGACCAGTTCCGGCTCGGTGAAGTGGCGGTGGAGGCGCTCCCAGAAGGCGTCGTCGGTGTCGAGATGCCATGTGATTGCCTCGGCATAGGCCAGGGCAGCCTTCTGACGGTCGTTGTAGACGCTGGAACTCTCGAAGTTGAGGAGGTCGTCGTACTGGCCCTCGACCAGCCCCATCTCCCGGCCCTTTTCGGAGCGCTGGTTGCCGCAGTACTCACACTTGACCGAACGCGACACGTAAACCCGGCATAGTTCCTTGATGTCGTGCTCGAGGATGCCCTCGCGGAACAGGTTCTTCCAGCTGTCGGCAAAGAACCAGAAGGCGGCGGGCACATGGGCACGGATGGCGGAGCTCTCCGGGCGGGGGGTGCCCTCGCGGGCGCACCGATCCATCTCGGCCCGCATCTCGGGGGTCATGTCCTCCACGGGCACGTAACTGATCCGCTGCTTCTCCGCCATGCTCGCTCCTCTCGCCGCGACGTGTGTTGGCAATCGATTGCCAACACGAACAATACCGACGTGCGGTCCCCGCTGTCAAGGTCCCCTCGCAACCCCCGGCCCGGCTCTACCCTGACCGATGCTCATGGCCATCCGCAACGACCAGGGAATCGTGCTGCGCGGCTATCCCTTCGGCGAGGCCGACCGGGTCGTCGTCCTCCTCAGCCCCAACAACGGGAAGCTGCGAACCGTGGCCAAGGGCATCCGCAAGACGACCAGCCGCTTCGGCGGACGTCTGGAGCCGTTCACCCACGTCGACCTGGTCCTGTACGAGGGGCGCAACCTCGACACCATCACCCAGGTCTCGATCATCGAAGGCTTCCCTCGGGTGCGCCAGGACCTCGACCTCGTCATTGCCGCCGGCACCATGGTCGAGGCGGCCGATGCCGTCGCCCAGGAAGACGAGTCTTCGGTGCGGCTGTTCCTCCTTCTCCAGCGTGGCCTGCGCGCCCTCGAGGCCGGGGTGATCGGCAACGACCTCATCACCTCGTTCCTCCTCAAACTCGCCGACGTGGTGGGAGTGGCCCCCGCCCTCGAGGCCTGCGCCGCCTGCGGCCGCCTCGACGGTCTCGACCGGTTCTCCTTCTCGAGCGGCGGTGTCCTCTGCGAGCGCTGCGGGGGTGACACCGGGGTGCGGCTCCGCTCCGGCCTCACCGGCTATCTGGCGGCCCTGGGTCGCGCCGAGTTCGGCTCCCTTCCGGCTGAGGATCGGGCGTTCTCCGGCGAGGCGATGGGCGTGGCCCGCCGCTTCGTCGAGTACCACCTCGATCGTTCACTCAGTTCCCTCACGGTGATGGAGTGACCCTCGACCTGTCACGGGTCGACCTGGCGGCCGTGCCGCGCCACGTCGGCCTGATCCTGGATGGCAACGGGCGGTGGGCGAATTCCCGGGGACTGCCCCGCACCGCCGGGCACATGGCCGGCGAGGAGGCCTTGTTCGACACCGTCGAGGGGGCGTTGGCCCTGGGCATCGAGTGGGTGACGGCATTCACCTTCTCCACCGAGAACTGGTCCCGGTCGGCGGACGAGGTCGAGTTCCTCATGTGGTTCAACGAAGACCTCCTCACCCGGCGGCGCGACGAGCTGCACTCCCAGGGGGTGCGCATGCTCTTCGCCGGGGACATGGACGACCCTCGCATCCCCGACCGGAACCGAACCCACATGGCGCAGGCGGCGGAGTTGACGGCCTCCAACCGCAAACTGAGCCTGGTGTTCGCCTTCAACTATGGCAGCCGCCGCGAGATCGCCCGGGCCGCCGCCGCCATCGCCGCCGCTGCCGCCGCCGGCCAACTGGAGCCCGCCGACGTCGACGAGGAGGTCGTGGCCCGTCATCTGTTTATCCCCGACATGCCCGATGTCGACCTCGTCATCCGGTCCTCGGGAGAGCATCGGCTCTCGAACTTCCTCCTCTGGCAGTCCGCCTATGCCGAGTTCTGGTTCCCCGGCATCCTGTGGCCGGACTTCGATCGTCACCGCCTCGTCGAGGCCGTGGTGGAGTACCAGGCGCGCGAGCGCCGCTTCGGCGCCGCCGAAGATACCCCCGCCGACACCTGATCCCCGCTTTTGGCGCGCATATGCGGCCTGTGGTGGCCGTATATGCGCCAAAGGGCGGCCTCTACACTTACCCGTTCCCCCATGGCGGCATCACTCGAGACCATTTCCAATCTGGCCAAGCGGCGCGGGTTCGTGTTCCCTTCGTCGGAGATCTACGGCGGCACCCGGTCCGCCTACGACTACGGGCCGCTCGGGACCCTCATGCTTCGCAACGTCAAGGACCAGTGGTGGCACTCGATGGTCCAGACCCGGGCCGACGTCGTCGGGCTCGACTCGGCCATAATCCAGCACCGGGCCGTGTGGAAGGCGTCCGGGCACGAGGAGGTGTTCACCGATCCCCTCGTCGAGTGCCGCAACTGCAACGCCCGCCACCGCCTCGACAAGCTCGACGATCCCGACAAGTGCCCCACCTGCGGCAAGATCGGCACCTTCACCGAGCCCCGCCAGTTCAACCTCATGTTCCGCACCCACTCGGGGCCGGTCGAGTCGGAAGAGAACGCGGTGTATCTGCGACCGGAGACCGCCCAGGGGATCTTCATCAACTTCGAGAACGTGCGCCGTACCAACCGGCTCAAGCTGCCCTTTGGAATCGCCCAGGTCGGCAAGTCCTTCCGCAACGAGATCACCCCCGGCCAGTTCGTCTTCCGGACCCGGGAATTCGAGCAGATGGAGATGGAGTTCTTCTGCCGCCCCGAGGAAGCGGATCAGTGGTTCTCCTACTGGCAGGACCAGCGGTACACCTGGTACACGGACCTGGGATTGAGCCCCGAAAGCCTCCGCATCCGCCCCCACGAGTCCGACGAGCTCTCCCACTACTCGGCCGGGACGGTCGATATCGAATACGCCTTCCCGTGGGGCTGGGACGAGTTGGAGGGCATCGCCAACCGGACCGACTTCGATCTGCGCCAGCACAGCGAGCATTCGGGTGAGGACCTCCGCTACTACGACCAGGAAGCCGACGAGCGCTTCTACCCCTTCGTCATCGAGCCCGCCGCCGGCGCCACCCGGACGATGTTCGCCTTCCTGATGGACGCCTACCACGAGGAGGAAGTCGAGGGCGAGACCCGGGTCGTCCTCCGACTCGACCCCCGGCTGTCGCCCTACCAGGTCGCCGTGCTGCCGTTGTCGAAGAAGCCCGAGTTGTCCGAGCCGGCTCGGAAACTGGCCGACTCGCTGCGGTCAGAGTTCATGCTCGAGTACGACGAGACCCAGGCCATCGGGCGCCGCTACCGGCGCCAGGACGAGATCGGCACCCCGCTCTGTGTCACCTTCGACTTCGACTCGCTCGAGGACAACGCCGTGACCATCCGCGAGCGCGACTCCATGGGCCAGGATCGCGTCCCGATCGAACGCCTGGCCGAGGCTCTGCGCACCAAGCTCAAGGCGTAACGGCTGGAGGGACCGAGACACCTCGTCTCGAGGTCTCCGTAAGATCGGGGCATGGCGTATGCCCGCGACGACATCGACAAGGTGAGGCAGGCCACCGACCTCGTTGATCTGGTGGCGTCGGTGACGAAGGTGAAGCGGTCGGGTCGCTCCTTCATGGCCATCTGTCCCTTCCATGAGGAGAAGTCCCCGTCGCTGTCCCTCGACCCGGGCCGAGGTCTCTACCACTGCTTCGGATGCGGAAAGGGCGGCGACGTCTTCACATTTCTCTCCGAGATCCAGGGCCTGGACTTCAACGAGGCCGTTGAGGAACTCGCCCGCCGGGCCGGCATCCAGGTCACCTCCGACGCCGACGCCGACCGGCGGCGAGGCCGTCGCAACACCCTCCACGACGCCGTGCGCCGGGCGATCGAGGTCTACCACACCCGCCTTCGCACCGGGCCCGATGCCGGCCCCGCCCGCGCCTATCTGCGAGGTAGGGGCTACGACGGCGACGTGGTCGACGATTACCGCATCGGATTCGCCCCCGATACCTGGGACACGCTCGTCGGCGAGCTGCGGGCGGCGGGAATCGATGACAGGACCATGGTCGATGCCGGACTCGCCCGGCGGGGAAGGGGAGGAAAGGTCTACGACTACTTCCGGGGGCGCGTCGTGTTCCCTATCCACGACGTGCGGGGCGAGCCGGTCGGCTTTGGGGGGCGCATCCTGGAAGGCGACGGCGCCAAATATGTGAACTCTCCCGACTCGGTCATCTACAACAAGTCGCGCCTTCTCTACGGGCTGGATCGGGCGCGGGGGGCGATCTCGCGAGCCAACCAGTCAGTTGTCGTCGAGGGTTACACGGATGTGATCGCCCTTCACGCCGCCGGGATCCCCGAGGCCGTCGCCACCTGCGGCACCGCCCTGACCGACGAGCACTTCGACCTGCTGCGCCGGTTCGCCGATCGTGTGGTCCTCGCCTTCGACGCCGACAGCGCCGGTACCGAGGCCGCTCGCCGGACCGCCGAGCTCGACGCCCCGGTCCGCCTCGACCTCGACATGCGCGTCGCGGTGATGCCCGACGGCGGCGATCCCGCCGACATCGTGCAGGCGGGCCGGATCGAAGAAGTGCGAAAGGCGATCGCCGATGCTCGACCCCTCCTCCAGTTCCGGCTGGAGAGGGAGGTAGCCGGGCTCGACCTGACGGAGCCGGAAGGGAGGGCGCGGGCACTCCACGCCGCCGCCTCCCAACTGACCCGGGTCTCCGATCTCATCGCCCGCCGCGAGTACGAGCGATTCATAGCCCGCCTCGTCGGCGTCGACCTCGAGACTGTCCAGGCGGCGGCGGCATCGGAGCGTCGCGGAAGCAGACCCGCCGCCAGGGCGGCGCCGGCGTCACCAGCATCGCCGCGTCGGCGCCTTGAATCGGACTTCTTGCGATTGATGATCGCCAACCCGGAGGGTGCCGAGGCGCTGACGGCTGACCTCTTCAACGAGCCCGACCTCCGGGAGGCGGCGGCGGCCATCGGCGCCGCCCGAGGTCCGGCAGGAATCGAGGTGGACGTCACATCCCTGGATGTCGAGCCTGCGGTCTCGTCGGTGATACTCGCTCATGCCGTCGGTGACCGGGGCCTGGCCGTGCCCGAGCTGCTGGCAAAGGCCCGAGGAGTGATCATCGAGGCCGAGATCGAAATTCTCGAGAAGGAGCTCGCCCTCACCGACCCGGCCGAAGAGGGGTATTCAAACGCCCTGAACCGATTGATAGCGTTGCAGCAGGAAAAGCGGAGGCTATGAGCGACGCAATCGACCAGATCACCACCGCGCTCACCAAGCGGGGGCGCCAGCGCGGCTTCCTCACGATGGCCGAGGTCCAGCAGGAGCTGGAGGACGCCAAGGCGCCGGGGGAGTCGTTCGAGTCGGTCCTCGACACGTTGCGTGCCCGCGGCATCAAGCTCACCGAGGAAGGTCCCGAGATCGAGATCAACCTCGACGAGGTAACCGAGACCGCAGTCTCGGATCCGGTGCGCATGTACCTCAACGAGATCGGTCGGTACCGGCTGCTGACCGTCCAGCAGGAGGTGGAGCTGTCGATGGCACTCGAGGCGGGCCGCCGGGCGCAGGACCGGATCACCAGCGAGGAGCTTTCTGAAGAGGACGAGGCCGTCCTCCGGCACAGCGTCGCCGAGGGCGAACTCGCCCATCGCCGATTGGTGGAGGCCAACCTGCGTCTCGTCGTCTCGATCGCTCGCCGCTACGTCGGGCGCGGGCTGGCGATGCTCGACCTCATCCAGGAAGGGAACATGGGTCTCATGCGGGCGGTCGAGCGCTTCGACTACCGCAAAGGATTCAAGTTCTCGACCTATGCCACTTGGTGGATCCGCCAGGCCATCTCCCGGGCCATCGCCGACCAGGGCCGCACGATTCGCATGCCGATCCACGTTCTCGACGTGGTCAACAAATTGCGCCGGGCCCGCCGCGACCTCGCTCAGGACCTGGGACGAGATCCCACCGTCGAGGAGCTCGCCCGTGACCTCGACCTCGCCCCCGAACGGGTCGAGGAATTGGCCAGGCTCGCCCAGGACACCGTGTCGCTGGAGACGCCGGTGGGGGAGGACGCCAGCGGGACGCTCGGAGACCTGGTCGAGGATCCCGATGGGGAAAGGCCGATTGACGCCGCCACTTTCGCCAGCCTCCAGGACCAACTCGCGCTGGCGCTGGAAGGGCTCAGTGAGCGCGAGCGCGACGTCCTGATCATGCGGTTCGGCCTCGCCGACGGGAAGATGCGCACCCTCGAAGAGGTGGGCGCCGAGTTCAACGTAACCCGGGAGCGGGTGCGACAGCTAGAGATGAAGGCCCTCGCCAAGCTGCGTCACCCCGACCGGTCACAGCGGCTGGCGGGTTTCCTCGAGGATAATTGATCGGACCTTCCGATAGCCGACTACGACCTGCCAAGATTGAGTCATGCGGTTTCGAGCAGGTTTGATCATCGGTGGAGGGATCGGTTACGTCCTTGGCGCCCGCGCCGGTCGTGACAGGTATCAGCAGATCGTGTCGGCATGGCGGCGCCTCCGTCAGCATCCGGCCGCCGGCCAGCTGGCAGACCAGGCGGTCGGGCTGGTGGATGCTGCCCGGCACGCCATCGCTGGTGGTCTGAAGGCAGGGGGCAAGGGCCTCCGCGCCGCGGCCGACTCCAACGGCCACCCAGACGTCCGCGTTCCCTAGTCAGGCGAACAGGCCGGCGAGGCGGGCCAGAACGTCCTTCCAACCCTGACGGAGGTCGTCACCCTCTCCGGCGACTTCGTCGAGTTCATGGATGACTGTGACCGCGGTGCCCTCATCGTTGGGTCGGAACTCGATCCGGACCGCTTCCTCGACGTTGCCGACGCCGTCGTTGCGCCACCGCCACGTCATCACGATTTCCCTCGGAGGATCGAGGCTGACGAATTCGCCCTCCACCCCGATGCCGGCCGCCTCCGACTCCATGCGATAGCTACCGCCAGGGCGGGGGTCGATCTGATATCGGGTGTCAGCGATGTGCGGCCACCACCATCGCGCCATTTCGGTGGCCGATGTCCAGGCGGCGTAGACCTGTTCGGGCGGGCCCGGTATCTGCTGTTCGACCTCGAGCGTGTAGCCCAAACCGACCTTCTCCTTGGGGGCGATCGAGGCGATCATGGCAGCATGAGGCTCCTTTGGTGCCGGGTTGGGAGGCCCGGTAACCTTTGCGCGTTCCTTCCGGGGTAGCTCAATTGGCAGAGCAGCGGACTGTTAATCCGTTGGTTGTGAGTTCGAGTCTCACCCCCGGAGCTAACTATCACAGCGTTATCGTCGAACGAGGGTTCGGCGGTGTAGCCAATCTGTAGCCCTCACATCTCCCTTTAGTGTCGGGTTCGGACGTGGAGCGTGCACCAGGCGGATTGCTGCTCGTCCTTGCACCGCCGTCGTTGCGGGGCAAAGCGGTGCCTTGTCGTCGCGCCCTAACTGGCGCGTCGAAACAGGACCGTGCTCTTTCCCATCACTCTGGGTTGGCGGCTCATGGTGCACCTGGCCCAGGTGCTCGCACATGGGGGAGACGAAACCGTTACACCGGAGGGGTACCCTCGTCGGCAATGAAGGGTTGTCTCGCCTGTGACCTCACCAGCGGACGCGTTGCCCTCCCCGGCGGGATGGTCGCCGAAGAACACGGCTGGGTAGTGGAGCACTGCGTCGGTCCACTCGGCCTCGGCACGCTCATCGTGAAACCCCGACGCCACGTCGAGCATGTCGCCAATCTCTCCGACGACGAAGCCTTGGCGATGGGGAGGGTGCTGCAGCAGGCAGCCCAGATTGTGGGTCGCCTAACCGATCCCGATCAGGTCTACGTCTGCCTCTGGTCTCATGCCTCCCGGCGACCAGGTCACATCCACTACGTAGTCCAGCCGGTCCACCTGAGCACGGTGGAGGAATTCGACGCTCACGGGCCGCGGCTCCAAGCGATGATGTTTGACAAGGGCGAGTTTCCCGCCGCCGCCGCTGTCACAGAGTTCGTGGCCGAGGCTCGGAGTCACTGGCAGGCTTCGAGCTAGAGCTGTCGAGCCTCAGCCAGCCTGTCTGAGTGCCGTGATGGCGTTTCGGATGGACTGCTCGATCTCTCTGCCCGCAAGCTTCTCGTCGTAGACCTCTGGGTCTTCTCTCTGATATCGATCGGTATGTGATCGCTCGATGATCTGCTCGCTCTCGCCCCACACCTGAATCGCGGGGTAGTGGTTGGTGTAGACATCCAAGTAGACCCCGGCACTCCTCGTCATCAGTGGGGGCGATCCCTCGTAGCCTTGCTCGTAGTCGCCGTAGCCTCGGGTCAGGACTCCGACGCCATGGATGGAGCGATTACGGACCCACCAGAAGGCTCTCATGAGCTTCTCGTCATTCGTTGTCTTGGGTCTGCCTGCCGCATCCCACCCGGCACCGAACGGCCGCCGGGACCCCGCCCCTGGTGTGTCGCCAATCGAGGAGCCTCTCGTGCCGCTAGTCCATCTCGACCCGGTTCCGGCCCTTCCGCTCAGCCTGGCCCTCGGGCGGAGTTGGGCTGCAGATTCGAGGGATAGGTGCCCCACTCTGATGGGGTTCAGGAGGAGATGCCATCAGGTCCCGGGTCGTATCCCTCAGAGACCGTGGCCAGCCGGGGCAGGTAGTGGTTCCATCCCTCGGTGTGGATCGAGACCTCCTCGGGTGGTAGGCCAGTGTGGG
>DATFFO010000149.1:0-2615 GCA_035250025.1 Acidimicrobiia bacterium | reverse complement strand
CGATCTCGATGCCCTCGAGGGGATCCTCGCCGGCAGGTCTGACCGGGACAAGCAGATCCTCCACATGCGCTTCTACCAGGAACTCACCCAGCGTCAGATCGCCGAACGCATGGGCATCTCCCAGATGCACGTCTCCCGTCTCCTCACTGCCTGCCTCAATGAGCTCCGGGAGTTGATGCCCCGATAGAACGGTGAGCTCGGGGTTCTCCGTCGCCGGCGCGAGTACCGTGAGCACCCACGTGATCGTTCACCCCACCTCAGAAGCCATGGTCTTCCCCCTAGACCACCTCCGGCGCCTCATGGGCCCGCACGGCCTCTTCGAACACGCCAGATACCGGCGGCCGCGGCTCGCCCACGGCTACACCACCGACGACAACGGCCGGGCTCTGGTCGTGGCATCGGCCCGGCCGGAGGCGAGTGACATCTTGGAGGCGGCCCTCGGCATGGTCGTGGCCGGCTACACCCCCGACGGATGGCACAACCGGCTGAGTGCGAGCGGCGTCTGGCTCGACCAGGTCGGATCCGAGGATGCCCAGGGACGGGCGGTGTGGGGGCTGGGGGTGGCGGCCGGGCGACGGCTGCTCGACGACGATGCTCCCGCCCTGGAAGTCCTCAACGGCTGGCACCGGCGGCCCCTCACGGCTGTACGGGCGATTGCCTACGCCATGCTGGGAGCGACGGCCGCGCTGGACGGCCCCATCCCCGTCGCCGGCGAGCGCCTCATCCTGTCATATCGGCCGCCACCCCTCGGGAAGGGATCCTGGCCGTGGCCCGAGGAGCGGCTCACGTACGACAACGCCCGCATCCCGGAAGCGATGATGACCACCGGCATCGCCCTGGGCGACACGGAATCGACCGAGCGGGGCCTGGCGCTCCTCGAATGGCTGGTCGGCATCGAGGAACTGGACGACCGCTTCGCATTCACTCCGGTAGGCGGTCGTGGCCCCGACGATCCTCGGCGCCCTGGCTTCGACCAGCAGCCACTCGAGGCGTGGGCAATGGCGGACGCCTGCCGGTTGGCGCTATCCATCACCGGCGATGCGATCTGGCTGGATCGACTGACCATGGCTGTCGAGTGGTTCTGGGGGCGAAACCATGCCGCATGCCCCGTGTTCGACCCTGCCGACGGGGCCGGCTACGACGGCCTCGAAGCGGCAGGTGTCAACGAGAACGCCGGAGCGGAGTCGACCCTGGCGGCACTCGGGGCCCATCTCGCCCTGGCGTCTCTGACCACGGCCTGAGCCATGCGCATCGGGATGCTCGCCCCGATCTCCCATCGTTTCCCTCCGTCAGGCTATGGACCATGGGAGCGGGTCTGCCACGACCTCACCGAGGGCCTGGTGGAACTGGGCCACGAGGTGGTGGTGTTTGCACCGGAGGGCTCGGAATCCTCGGCCGTGCTGTCCCCGACTGTTCCGGCCTCATTGGACGAGGTGGCTGCGTCCGGAACCGAACCCGACGCTCGCCTATGGGAGACGCTCCACATCGGGAGGGCGATGTCTAGGGCGGTCGAACGGGAGCTGGACATCCTTCACTCGCATCTCCATGTGCACGCCCTCGGGTACGGCCCGCTGCTGCCGATGTCCCTCCTGTCGACGCTCCACGGCGCCGCGTGGAATCATGCCCACCTGCCGATCCTCAATACCTACCGGCACCAGCCCTTCGTTTCGCTGAGCAAGGCCGAGCGCCGGTTCGCGCCCGACCTCAACTACGTGGCCACGGTCGGCAACGGCATCCGCATCGGCGACTACGCCCCGCGATTCGAGACCGGCGGCCCCCTGGTGTTCGTGGGTCGGCTCGCCCCGGAGAAGGCCCCTGACCTGGCGATCGAAGCCGCCCGGCGGGCCGGCGTGCCGTTGATACTGGCGGGCGACGTCGAGACCAGGTACCGAGACTTCTTCGAGGCGCGCATCCAACCCGCTCTCGGGCAAGATGTCACCTATGTAGGCGCCCTGACCCGTCTGGAGGTCGCCGACCTGCTGGCGGAAGCGTCCGCCTTGCTCATGCCATTGCGCTGGGACGAGCCCTTCGGCCTGGTCGTAGTCGAGAGTCTGGCCTCGGGGACCCCGGTGGTGGCCTGGCGCCGGGGGGCAATGCCGGAGCTCATAAAGGACGGCGCCACCGGCTTCCTCGTCGACACGGTTGAGGAGGCGGCCGCCGCCATCCATCGCATCGGCGAGTTGGACCGTGGACGATGCAGGAACGCAGCTGAGGAGCGTTTCGACTACGTGAGCATGGCGCGGGGGTACGCCGCAGCCTACGAAGCGGCCATGGATCAGTCGAAGGCCGCCAGCACGTCGGAAAGCGGCACCGTCCCCACCCCGATTCTGGTGTCGGACTCTCCGTAAGGAACGACCAGGGTGCCAGCGTGGACGAGGCCGCCGCATGAGTAGACCACGTTGGGAACGTACCCGTTTCGCGGCTGGTCCTGACTGGGCTCGAGGAGCGGGTGACGCAAACGGCCCAGCACCTTGGTGGGCTCGTCCAGGTCGAGCAGCACCGCCGAGAGTACGTAGCGCCGCATCGGGCCGACCCCGTGCATCAATACCAGCCAGCCCTCGTCGGTCTCGATGGGCGACCCGCAGTTGCCCGCCTGAACCAGTTCCCACGACTCG
>DATFFO010000148.1:0-7137 GCA_035250025.1 Acidimicrobiia bacterium | reverse complement strand
GCAACGACGGCATCGTCGACCCCGACTACACGGCCGCGG
Source organism: Acidimicrobiia bacterium (assembly GCA_035250025.1). Lineage (GTDB taxonomy): Bacteria > Actinomycetota > Acidimicrobiia > Spongiisociales > ZC4RG35 > DATFFO01. Next base: position 7,098 of record DATFFO010000148.1, on the reverse strand, counting down.
CCGATACGTCCCAAGCCAAGGGGCCGTCTTCGTGACGGCCTGTCAGAGGTGAGCCCATGGCGGCCCGTCAAGCTGGCAGACGGCTCGCCCCCGGCAAGCTCCGGTTGGTGGTCCTCGGCACCTTCCTCGTGCTCGCCTGGCTGGGCATGGGCTATCGCCTCGTCCAGGTCCAGGTGGTGCAGGCGGCCGAACTCCGGGAGCGCGGCCTCGAACAGCGCCTGGTGGAGCGTCCGCTTCCGGCGGACCGGGGACGGATCTACGACCGCAACGGCGACCTCCTCGCCATGGCCGTCGACGCCGAGACGATCTACGCCGTGCCCGGCCTGGTCACCGAGCCGCTTTATGTCGCCCAGCAGATCGGTGGCCTCCTAGGGGTCGACCCCGACGAGCTGCTCGGGCGTCTCGAATCCGACCGCGACTTCGTGTACGTCAAGCGCCAGGTCGATCTCGACCAGGCCGCCCAGGTACGGGAGATGAACCTGGCCGGCATCTTCTTCGAGCCGGAGACGACCCGGGTGTATCCCGCCGGCCCGGTGGCCGCCCACGTCGTCGGGTTCGTGGACATCGACGGCAGGGGACTCGAGGGCCTCGAGCTCCAGTACGACGCCCTCCTCAGCGGCACCCCTGGCAGCCAGATCTTCGAGAAGGCGCCCAGCGGCACGCCGATCCCGCAAGGCCGCCGCGAGGAGGTTCCCGCCGTGCCGGGGAGCGACCTCGTCTCCACCATCGACCTACCCCTCCAGTACTCGACGCAGGATGCCTGCGTGGCCGCCCTCGAGCGGACCGGAGCCAAGGGGTGCTGGGCGGTGGTCCTCGAGGTCGAAACGGGCAACGTCCTTGCCATGGCCGGGGCCCCTGTCTTCGATCCCGTCGCCCGAACCACGGTCGACGGTGAGGTGTTCGCCAACGCCGTGGTCCGCGAGCCGTATGAGCCGGGCTCGATCCAGAAGCTGATCACCGTCTCCGCCGCAATCGAAGAGGGCGTGGTCGACGTGGACTCCGTTTTTGGGGCCGTGGGCGACGAGATCGAGTTGCGACCCGGCGCTTGCGAATCAGAAATCGACCAGGTCTACGGCTGCTACGCCGACTTCGAGGAGCACGAGACCCATGACATGACGGTGCGGGAGATCTTCACCGCCTCGTCGAACGTCGGGATCATCAGGATCGCCCAGAAGCTTCCCGAGGGGATGCTGGTCGACTACATCGAGCACTTCGGGCTGACCGAGCCGACCGGGATCGACTACGCCGCCGAGACCTCCGGTCTTCTCAACATGCCCGCCGGCTGCACTATCTGTCCGCTGTCGGCCGCCATCGGCTATTCGATCGCCGCTTCCCCGCTGCAGATGGCCTCGGCCTACGCCGCCATCGGCAACGATGGAACCTGGATCCAGCCGCGACTCGTTTCAACCACGATCGACGTGGACGGCCCCACCGACACTCCCGAGCAAGCCACGCGTGAGGTGGTCACACCGGAGACTGCCCGGATCATGCGCGAGCTGCTCGCCGGGGTCGTCGAATCGGGCACCGGTGGCCGCGCCAACGTCGACGGCTACCGCGTCGGGGGCAAGACCGGCACGGCCGACAAGCTCGGTGAGGACGGCACCTACACAGATGTCACTCGGGCGAGCTTCGTGGGTCTGGCCCCCATCGACGATCCCAAGCTGGTCGTGGCGGTCATGGTGGACGAGCCCACCTGGGACTTCCGCACCGGTGGCCAGGCGGCCGCCCCTGTCTTCGCCGAGATCATGGAGCAGGGGCTGCACCGTCTGGGGGTGACGCCAGATGGCCTCGACGGGTAGCACCCTGGCCCGACTGGCCGCCGTGTCGGGCGGCGCCGTGGTCGGCGACGACACCATCAGGATCGGCGACGTCACCCACGACAGCCGTCAGGTCGGTCCGGCCACGCTCTTCGTGGCGGTGCCTGGCGAGCATCACGACGGCCACGCCTATGTCCCTGTCGCCGTTGCCTCCGGCGCCCCGGCCGTGATGGTCGAGCATGAGGCGGCGCTCGGCGTGCCCCAGCTCGTGGTGGGGAACACGCGTGTGGCCATGGCGCCGGTGTCGGCCGAGGTCCATGGCCACCCCAGCTCCCGCTGTGCGGTGGTCGGCGTGACCGGCACCAACGGCAAGACGACCGTCACCCACATGGTCGAGGCGATCGCCGCCGCTTCCGGGCGGGTCTCCGGTCTGATCGGCACGGTGCACACCCGGGTGGGAGGCGACAACATCCCCAACACCCGCACGACGCCGGAAGCACCCGATTTCCAGCGGCTTCTCGCCACCATGGTGGAGGCGGGCGCGGCCATCGTGGCGGCCGAGGTCTCCTCGCATGCGCTCCAAATGCACCGGGTCGATGCCACGGTCTTCGCCGTCGCCGCCTTCACCAACCTGAGCCAGGACCATCTCGACTTCCACGGCGACATGGAGAGCTACTTCGCCGCCAAGGCGCGGCTCTTCGAGTCTGAGCGCAGCCGCCGCGCAGTGATCTGGGTCGACGATCCCGCCGGTGCCAGGCTTCGGGCGAACCTGGCAATACCCTGTTTGACGGTGGGAAGCAACGCCGATGTCATGGCCACTGGTCGCCAGGTGCGAGTCGACGGTTCGACGTTTCGGCTCTCCACGCCGGACGGCGAACGGATGATCGACCTTCCCATCGGGGGCGGCTTCAATGTCGACAACGCCGCCGTGGCAGCCGGCTGCGCCCTGTCACTCGGCATCGGACTTGACGCCGTCGCCGCCGGGCTTTCCGGGTTCGAGGGGGTGCCGGGCCGCTTCGAGGTGGTTTCCGACGACGCAGTGCAGGTCGTCGTCGACTACGCCCATACGCCTGCCGGCATCGGCGAGGCCATCTCTGCGGCCCGGGCGGCGGGGTCAGGGCGGGTGATCGCCGTCTTCGGAGCCGGCGGCGACCGTGACCGGGCCAAGCGCCCTCATATGGGGGCAGCCGCCGGATCCGCCGATGTCGTCGTGGTCACCTCGGACAACCCCCGTCACGAGGATCCCGAGGCGATCGTGGACGAGGTCATGGCGGGACTCGGCGACCGGGCGTCGGTGCACCGCGAGGTGGATCGGCGCCGGGCCATCTTCTGGGCCATCGACGAGGCCGGCGACGGCGACATGGTGTTGATACTCGGTCGGGGTCACGAGCGGGGCCAGGAGATCGCGGGACGCTCCGTCCCCTTCAGCGATCGCCTGGTGGCCCGGGAGGCCCTGGCCTCCAGGCGAGGCACCCGTCCATGATCTCCCTTCTCATTGCGGCCGGTGTCGCCCTCGTGATCTCGATCCTGGGGACTCCGTTTGCCATCCGGGTGCTGCGCCGCCGTCAGATCGGCCAGTTCATCCAGGACGACATCCAGAACCAGCACGGCTACAAACAGGGCACTCCCACGATGGGTGGCCTCGTCTTCGTGGCGGCGGCCGTGATCGGGTATCTCGTCTCCCATTTCCGGGTATGGACTCCGGCGGCCGGATTCGACTTCCAGGTCCGACCCTTCGCTGCCGGCGGCCTGCTCGCCCTCATGGCATTGGTGGGGATGGCGGCCGTGGGCTTCCTCGACGACTACGTCAAGTTTTCGAACCAGCGCTCGCTCGGTTTGAGCAAGCGGGCCAAGTTCGCCGCCCAGCTCCTCATCGCCGTGCTCTTCGCCTGGGGCGCCACCGCCGCCAACGTCGTCACGGAGGTCTCGTTCGTGCGCCCGCTGGGGATCGACCTCGGGATCTTCTTCTTCGTCTGGGTCTTGATAATGCTCACGGGCTCTGCCAACGGGGTGAACCTGGCCGACGGCATGGACGGGCTGGCGGCCGGCGCCAGCTCGCTTGTGATCGGGGCCTACACGATCATCGCCTTCTGGCAGTTCCGTAACGACGTCACGCTCGGCGGCATCTACGAGGCGCTCGACCCGCTGGAGCTGGCGACGCTCTCGTCCGCCATGTTCGCCGCCATCCTCGGCTTCCTGTGGTGGAACGCACCGCCCGCCCGGGTCTTCATGGGCGACGTCGGCTCGCAGGGGATCGGCGGCCTTCTCGCCGCCCTCGCCCTGCTCACCAACACCCATCTGCTGCTCGTGATCGTCGGCGGCATCTTCGTCGCCGAGACCTTGTCGGTGATGGTCCAGGTCGCCAGCTTCAAGCTCACGGGCAACCGGGTGTTCCGGATGGCGCCTTTCCACTTCCACTTCGACCTGCTCGGCTGGCCGGAGACGACGATCGTGATCCGCTTCTGGATCCTCACCGGCATCGGCGTGGCGCTCGGTCTCGGCCTCTTCTACGGCGATTTCCTCTCAGTAGAAGGCATCCTGAGAGGAGGCGGCAGCTAATGGTCGAGCACTTTGTCCCCCACGCAGTGGGGGAAGGTCCCTGCCACCGGAGCGAAGCGGAGGTGGGAGGTAGGGGGGAGCCGAACCCGTGGCGGACGCCTGCTTGGTGGGAACCCGCCCCCTACCCCACCAACTCCGCTAGCGCTCCGTCGGCAGGGGCCCCTTCCCCCTCTCGCTGCGCTCGTGGGGGACAAAGGTGAGGCTGCTCGTGCTGGGGGCGGCCGTCTCGGGGCGGGCGGTGGCCCGGCTGGCCCGCAGGCAGGGGCATGCCGTGACGGTATACGACGAGGGTCGCCCGGATCCGGCCGGCCTGCTCGATATCGGCGCCGGCATCGTCTCGGGAGCCTGGGACCCGGGCTTGCTCGACGGGGTCGACCTGGTCGTGGCCAGCCCCGGCTTCTCGGAGCGGTCCCTCCCGGTGGTGGAGACGCTGGAGTGGGGCGTCCCGATCTGGAGCGAGATCGAGTACGCCTGGCGCCACCTGGAGGGGGTCCCTGTCATCGCGGTGACAGGCACCAACGGCAAGACGACTGTCACCACTCTCACCGCCCAGATGCTCCAGGCCTCGGGGCTCAACGCGCCCGCCGTCGGCAACATCGGGACGCCGCTCGCCGACGCCGTGGGAATCCAGGCGGACGCCCTGGTCGTCGAAACGTCCAGCTTCCAGCTTCGGTTCATCGACCGCTTCCACGCTCCGGCGGCCGCCATCCTCAACATCGCGGCCGACCACCTCGACTGGCATGGCTCGGTCCAGGCCTACGCCGCCGCCAAGCGTCGGATCTTCGAGCGCCAGACCGACGACGACCTCCTCGTCTTCGATGCCGACGATCCCGGCGCCGCCGAAGCGGTCCGCCATGCGACCTCCCGGCTCCATCCGGTGTCCGCCCACACCCGTCCCGCAGGCGGTTCGGGAATCGACGCCCGCTATGTCCATATTGGAGAAGACCTGCGGATACCCATCAGCGACCTCGGCTCTGCCGACCCGGCCCACATCGTGGACGTGGCGGCGGCCGGCGCCCTCGCCCTCGACCGGGGCGGCGAGCCGGAAGCGGTGGCGGCGGTCGCCACTAGCTTTGCCCCCGGGCCGCATCGCCGGGTGCTGGTGGCGCGGGTGAACGGTGTCGATTACGTCGACGACTCCAAAGCCACCAATCCCCACGCCGCCCTCGCCGCCATCGCCGCCTATCCCTCGGTGATTCTCATCGCCGGCGGTCTCTCCAAAGGGCTCGACCTGATGCCCCTGGTCGATGCGCCCCATGTCAGGGACGTGGTCGGGCTCGGGACCTCTGGCCCGAACCTTGTCGCGGAAGCAGGAGAGCGTGGCCATCTGGCCTCCTCCATGGAGGACGCCGTCGAGACAGCCGCCCGCCTGGCCCGCCCCGGCGACACGGTGCTCCTGGCGCCAGGTGCGGCCAGCTTCGACCAGTTCGAGTCCTACGCCCACCGCGGCGAGGTGTTCGCCGCCGCCGTCACCCAGCTCAGAGAGGAACAGCGATGACGACCAACGTCACCTCGATCGCCCGCATCCGGACGGCCGCCCGCCAGCGAGCCGATCGCATCAGATCCAACAACCGCGCTTCGACCATGTTGTTGCTCGTGATGGTGGTGCTCGTGGTGATCGGTCTCGGCGCCACCATGTCCGCCTCCTCCACTGTCGGGATCCGCGATGCCGCCGACGGCCTCCACTACTTCAAGCGACAACTCCTCGGAGCGGGTATAGGCATAGCGGCGTTGCTCGTTGCCAGCCGGGTGCCGTACACGGTCTATCGGAAGCTGGCGCTCCCCATGTACCTGAGCACGCTCGTGCTTCTCGTCGCCGTGATCATCATGGGGACCAGGGCGGGCGGCGCCCAGAGCTGGATCGTCGTCGGTCCGCTCAACTTCCAGCCGTCGGAGCTCGCCAAGTTCGCCGTGATCGCCTTCCTCGCCGTCGTTCTGGAGCGCAAGACCGGCCGCCTCCAGACATGGGGCCACTTCATCGTCCCGGTGGGCTTCATCGTCGGGATCGTGGCCGTGCTCCTCATGAAGCAGCCGGACCTGGGGACAACGGTGCTCATCGGGGCCTCGGTGCTCGCCGTGTTGTGGGTGAGTCCCGCCCCGGCGACCAAGGTGATACTCCTCGCCCTCGGGGGGGTCGCCGCCACCGTGGCGCTGGCCCTGCTCGCCGACTACCGCATGGATCGGATCACCGGGTATCTGGATCCCTGGTCGAATGCCTCCACCGAGGGCTACCAGCTCATCCAGGGCTACTACGCCCTCGGCGACGGCGGCATCTTCGGAGTCGGTCTCGGCGCCAGCCGGGCGCGCTGGTCGTACCTCCCCAACGCCCACACGGACTTCATCTTCGCCATCATCGGCGAGGAGACCGGCCTGATCGGGGCCATGACCGTGATCGGCCTGTTCCTCGTCATCGCCATCACCGGTTGGTCGGTCGCGGCACGCGCTCCGGATGGATTCGGACGGATGCTGGCGGCGGGAATCACGGCGTGGATCTCGTTCCAGGCCCTCATCAACATCGGCGGTGTTCTGGGGGTCATCCCCATCACGGGCATCGCCCTGCCGTTCGTCAGCTTTGGCAGCACCGCCCTGGTCACGGCGATGGGCGGCCTCGGCGTCCTGGTGAACATCAGCCAAAGATGCGTGAGGTGAAGCGGTTGTCGGTTGTCGGTGGCAGGAGAGTCGGAAGACGGAAGACGGAAGACGAAAGTTTGTCCCCCACGAGCGAAGCGAGAGGGGGAAGGGGCCTGGAGAGTCGGAAGACGGAAGACGAAAGTTTGTCCCC
>DATFFO010000147.1:0-3180 GCA_035250025.1 Acidimicrobiia bacterium | reverse complement strand
TCGCGTGGTGATTGTCGATCAGCTCGGCCCGCACCGCCGGGTCGAGGAGACGCGCGGTCTCTCTCGCGACTGCGGTCAGATCGTCGTCACGCGCAGACAGGGCGACACCGAGGTCGGCCAGGTATTGGGCGCGTCCCTCCTGGTTGTCGGTCTTGCTCGAGGTATTGGGTATGAGCAAGGTGGGCACCCCCGCCGGGATCAGCTCGTGCACCGAGTTGTACCCGGCAGCGCTCACCGTGGCGTCGAACGCGTTGAAGTAACGAAGCAGCGGGTACACCCCTTTGATCTCGATCACCCGTGAATCATCGACCAAGGGGACCAGATTCACCGCGACCGGGGAATTGGTCACGGCAACCTGCCAGTCCGTGTTTTCCAGGACCACATCGAGGGCGGTGGAACCGGGCCCGGCCACGTCGCCGAGCCGGCCCGAGCCCAGGGTCAGCAGGAGCGTCGGGCGATCCGGGTCGATGCCGAGCTCACGCGCCGCGGTTTCCCGATCGAGCTGTCCCATGACCTCGAGCAGGCTGATTGGCGGCACCCGCAGCGCCTCGGCGCCGATGGTGGCGCCCGTGTCGATGTCAGAGGCGAGATCGGTGGGCTCTATGACGAAGTCGAAGCCGGCTGTCTTCTGAAGCTGATGCTCGTTGGATCCGTCCCGCCACATGCCACGACGAAGCCAGCCCACCACGCAATCGGGGAGCTGGGCGATGGCCCGCATGAACCCGGAATACGGAGCGACGCCGTCGAACAGCAGCACGTCGGGCTGGACTTCTTCGGCGAAAGCCGCGAGCCGGTCCTGGAGATAGTTGTCCCATTCCTTTCGCACGATGAACTGTGTGGTGAAGCTCGGGCAGTACTCGCCCCTGATCCCGAAATCCATGGCGAGGGGAAACCCGGGGGAGAGGGAGAACATGGTCGTCTCGGCTCGGTCACCGATGGCGAGGGCGATCGCGAGCTGGCGGGTGAGATGACCGAGCCCCCAACCATTGCTGGTGACGAGGAGGATGCGTAGAGGCGCCGGCCCGATCAACGCACTGCCTTCTGCAGGGAGGCGGAGGCTTGCCGGAGTCGATCCTGGTAAAGGGCAACCCGGGCGTCGGCGGCTTCGGTGCCGATGCTCATCGCTTCTGCCGCCAGTTCCACGATCGACCCATCGGAGAGGGTGTCGGTGCGGACCACCAGATCGCCGCGATCCACCGACTCGGCGAAATCCCTCAGCTTGGGGCGGTACTCGATGCCGATGAACGGCGTCGACACCGCCGCGGCCAGGATGCAGGCGTGGAGTCGCTCGCCGACGACGACCTCGGCCGAAGCGATCAAGTCGATCGCCGCCTGATTGTCCGCATAGCCGGCTAGATAGGGAAGGACTTGGTTGCCTGTCGCCCTGCTCAGCTGCAGGATCTGGCCATCGTCCTCGGGGCTCGATGCAAGGCACACCACTTCTCTGCCGTCGCGCTTCCAATGCTCGATCGCACCCGCCATGGCTTCGATGACCTCGTGGTCTGAACCACCCCACAGCTCTCCCTTGGTCCAAGCCGGCGCTACCACTACCCGACCGGCGGTACGTTCGACGTCGGGGCCTGGGGTGACGAGAAGCGCCGAGTCGCCACAGATCTCCATCTCGCCCTTGTAGCCCCACGACCTCAGCGTTTCCGCAGATCGGGGGCCGCGGACACCGACATAGGCGCAACTCGACAACCAGCGAACCCATCGGTCGGGATCCTCGGTGAGGCCCCAGAAGTCGGGGCTGGCGACTCCTGTCCCCAGAGCCGCCCGCTCGACTCGGGGTGAGTCCCGCTCGGACACCCAGCGCAGGTAGGTGCGCCTGTTGATCAACGTTCCACCACCCAGGATGATCAGGTCCCGGGGGTCGCCGGACTCGGCGATGTCGGCCCAGTCGAGGAGCTCGCGCACGCAGTCGACCATGATGTCGTCACCGAGGTTGAACCTCCCGGTCCAACCGACGTAGCGGGCCTGGGGGCGGTCGGGGGCCAAGGTGGTGGGTCGGGCGGCCGTGGGCACACGTGTGTATGTGGTCCCGTTTCGTCGGGCCGCGACGAATCGCGCGGTCGTGGCCACCGCGCCACGGGGGTTCTTGACCAGGTCCTTGGCCAGCCGACGCGGGTCGGGTGAGACGTTGGTGAAGTCGACCGGGCGCTCCGCCCTTTCCAGGCCGGGTAGGCGAACCGCGGCTGATGGCCAATGTCGGTTCAAATCCCACTCTTGCGCGGTTCGCCAGATCTGCGCGACTCCTGCGCCCTGCCGCATCAGCTTGGCGGTCTCTCGTTTTCGTATGAACCAGCAGAGCGGCGTGTCCGATTGCCATCCCATGTCGACTGTGGCCGCCCCGTTCTGAGTCCGTACGGCCCCGCCCTGATCGCCCGGCAGCGCGTACCCGGTAGTCGCTGACACGTACTCCGGGCGCTGATCGAGCCGCTTGATCATCTCCGAAAACAGCGCATCGGATGGTGCTCCGTGGCCGTTCAGGTAGCAGATGTATTCACTGGTGGAGGACGATGTGGCATCTTCGAGCGACGTGCTGAACCGGATGCGCCGGTCGCCGACGGTTGCCCCTGCGAACGGATCGTGATCGTCAGGATTGGCGACCACAACGAGCTCGAAGTCTGTCCGCGGCTGGGCGACCAACAATTTCCACGTTGGTTCCACCGCACCAACGGGGACGTCATAGAGAACGATTGAGAGCTTTGGGTTCTCCGGGATCGTGGACGGGGGCCGCTTCCGGTAGAAATGGTGTGGCACGAGACTCGCCATCAATCCGGAGTTGAGTCGCCGGGCTTCCTTCCTGCCCGCGACTCCACCGGCGGAGTCCTGATCCAATTGGTGCTCGATCTCGAGCGTCGGGTCGAACACGAAAGCGGCGCCCGCTTGCCAGGCCCGCCATCCCAGCTCTGTGTCCTCGCTTCCCCACCAGCGAAAACGCTCGTCGAATCCCCCCAGCTCGCGGAAGAAAGCCAAGTTGAGCGAAATGTTCGAGGAGACGAAGGCCCGAAACGCCTCCCCCCCATGCTGAAGGCCGGCCGACCTGCGGAGCAATCTGTTTCGATAGTGCTCCGCCTCTTCTGATGTCCCGTCGGGGGGGTTGGATCGGCCGCCGATCACCACCGACAGCGACGACGACCCGTGCCAGGCGCGGTGCCGTTCGACGAAATCCGGGGGGAC
>DATFFO010000146.1:0-3825 GCA_035250025.1 Acidimicrobiia bacterium | reverse complement strand
TGCCACGATTCGAGCTCGCCACCCCTGAAAGATCGACATTTCGGGCCGATTTCTTGAGCGCTCCTACGATGGCCGGGTGACTTCTGAGACAGTCGGATTCGCCGGCATCGGCATCATGGGATCGGGCATGGCCGCCAATCTGGTCGCCGCCGGCCATGACGTCGTGGTCTGGAACCGTACCCGCGCCAAGGCCGAGGCCGTGGCCGGAGCAAAGGTGGCGGACACACCGGCGGCGCTGGCTCGTCATGTCGGGATCGTCATGATCTGCGTCTCCGATACCCCCGACGTGGCGGAGGTGCTGGACGGCGACAATGGCCTCCTCGACGGCCTCCGTCAGGGATCCCTGGTGGTCGACCACTCCACGATCAGCCCGTCGGCCACGGTGGAGTTCGCCGCCAGGGCGGGCGAGAAGGGAGCCGCCTGGCTCGACGCCCCCGTCTCGGGCGGCTCGGACGGTGCCCAGCGGGGGACACTCTCCATCATGGTCGGCGGCTCGCCGGCCGATCTCGAGCGGGCCCGCCCATACCTGGAGGCGGTGGGCACGAACATCACCCACGTCGGCCCGGTCGGGGCCGGCCAGACGGCCAAGATCGTGAACCAAATCCTGGTGGTGGTGAACCAGCTCGCCGCATCCGAGGCGTTGCTCCTCGCCGAGGCCGCCGGTCTGGACCTCGAGGACACGTTGGCGGCGGTGAGCGGCGGAGCCGCCGGCTCGTGGATGCTCTCGAACCGCGGCCCGCAGATGATCCAGCGCGATTGGCGACCTGGGTTCACCATCGACCTTCAACAGAAGGACCTGCGGCTGGCCCTCGAGGCGGCGGACCAACTGGGAGTTCCGCTCCCGGGCACCGCCCTCGTCTTCCAGCTCTACCGGGCCCTCCAGACGCGGGGCCTGGGCGGAGAGGGAAACCACGCTCTCGTCAAGGCTTTGGAGGAGATGGCGGGCATCCGGGTAGGAGAGGGCTGAACCCGCCGGCAGTGGTCAGGTGCCGGACTGGGAAAAGTGCTGCCAGTCCTTCAGCGTGTTCCAGCGGCCACCCCAGCCCCATCCGATGGCGTCGAAGGCGTCGGTGACCACGTCGCCTTCCACGATCATGCCGGGCAGGGCGCGCCCGCGGTCGAGATAGTCGCCGGCCAGCTCGGGGATCAGGACGTCACCCCGGAGGTAGGGGTTGTGGAACGGGTTGATGTCGATGGCCAGGCCAAAGGCGTGCTGCGACCAGCTGGTGCCGCCCGTGGCCGGCCGGCACACGAATGACTCGGTGTCGTTGCCGTCGCCGGTGGGGTCGGCGTCGAGGAACTCGGGAGGCGTGATCCGCATCTCCTCGATGGGGAAGTCGGCCTCATATAGCTTCTCGAAAACTCCCACGATGTCTTCGGCCACCGAGGCCGCCACGATCAGCTCCCCGGTGTGGGCGAGACCGTCGAACCCGCGGAACGTGAGCGTGATGTATGCCAGGTCATCGATGCCCGTCGGGCACCCCTCGACCCAGGTCGACCGGGCGAGCACGTCGGGAGGGATCGGCGAGATCGTGGATGTGAACTCGTCGTCCGGCGGTCGGGGAAGGTGGTCGGGGGTCGTGAACCGGCGATCGGAGAGCTCCTGTGGGGTCGGGAGCGCGATCGGGTCGCCGTCGTCGTCGAGAGGGAGGGGCCTCGTTCCCAGCCAGTCGGGAGGCTCGGTGACCCCGGGAGGAAGAGTGGTGGTAGTGGTGGTGGGCGGGAGCGTCGTCGGGGGAGCGGTGGCGATGGTCGTCGTCGTCAGGACCGTGGTCGTGGTCGCGGACGTCGTCGTGGTCGCCGGTGCCGCGGTGGTGGTCGGAGCCGAGGTGGGACCGGCTGCAACCAGGGAACAGGCGGCGAGTGCCAGGCTGAGGGCGAGAAGAACGGCTCTCTTCACGGCCCCCAGCTTGGCACCTGTCGCCGGATAGGTCCCGCTCAGCCCTCTATGGCGTTGCCTTCGGCGTCGACTACCCACCACACGTCGTTGATGCCCTGGCCATTGGTGTCGCCGGCGGCGGCGTCGTTGGCGAAGTAGTAGAGCGGCCAGCCGTTGTAGGTCGCCTGGACCGTGCCGTCGGTCCGCTCGGTGGTGCCCAGGAGGCTGTCGTCGACGCCCTCCCCGGCGCTCACCTCGCCTGCGAACACCGGCCAGTTGGCCTCGCAGTCGTCGTAGCACGTGCTCTCACCCTGGGCGTCCGGGACGAACAGGTAGAGGGTGTTCCCGCCGTCGTCGACCAGGATCGTTCCCAGGTCCGTCTCGGCCACAGTCAGCGTCATGGCCTCGCCGGCGGTCGTGTCACCGGCGGTCGTCTCCGTTGCGGTCGTTTCTGTCGCCGTCGTTTCCGTCATGGTCGTTTCTGTCGCCGTCGTTTCCGTAGCCGTCGTCGGCGTGGTGGCGGCGGTTGTGGTGTCGACGGCGGCGGTGGTATCACCGGAGCCGGTGTCGCCGCAGGCGGCGACCACAAGAGCAAGAGCGGACAGGGCGATCATCGTTCGTTTCACAAGAACTCCTTCCGAGCACGGAACCCCCACGGGTTGTCCGTCTATACGGAACGGGAGGGAGAGCGGTTCTAACCTTGCGCCCCATCGACATCGCAGTCCTCGTTTCCGGCTCCGGCTCCAACCTCCAGGCGCTCATCGATCATCGGGGTGCCTATGAGATCGTCGTGGTCGTGTCCGACCGCCGCCATGTCAAAGCCCTGGACCGGGCGGAGGCAGCCGGTCTCTCGACGCGGCTCGTCGAATGGGAAGGAGACCGGGCCACCTTCACGACGGCGGTATGTGACGTCGTCGATCAGGCGGGGGCGGAGCTGATGGTGCTGGCAGGTTTCATGCGCATCCTCGGACCGGAGGCGATCGCCCGCTTTCCGGGTCGGATCCTCAACATCCATCCCTCGCTCCTCCCGGCCTTTCCGGGAGCCCGAGCCGTGGGGCAGGCCCTGGAGGCGGGGGTCGCCGCCACCGGGGTCACCGTCCACGTCGTCGATGAGCATGTCGACCACGGGCCGATCGTGGCCCAGGTCGAGGTCCCGGTGCTGGACGGCGACGACGAGGCGTCGCTCCACGCCCGCATCCAGGTGCAGGAGCACCTCCTGTACCCGCGGGTGGTCGACCGCTTCGCCCGCGGCGAGATCGGAGTCGTGACATGAGAGTCCCCGTGGAGCGAGCCCTGGTGTCAGTCCACGAGAAGACCGGTCTGGTCGACTTCGCCCGTCGTCTGGTGTCCGCCGGCGTCGAGATCGTCTCCTCCGGGGGGACCGCCGCCGCCCTGAAGGAGGCGGGCCTGCCTGTCACCCTCGTAGAGGAGGTGACCGGGGCCGCCGAGATGCTGGGCGGCAGGGTCAAGACCCTCCACCCTGCGGTCCACGGCGGGATCCTGGCCGATCTCGGACGTCCCGAGCACCGGGCCGATCTCGAGGCGAGGGGGATCCAGCCCATCCAACTCGTCGTTGTCAACCTCTATCCATTCGAGGAGACCGTGGCCCGGTCCGGCGTCGAGGTCTCAGAGGTGATCGAACAGATCGACATCGGTGGCCCGGCCATGGTTCGCGCCGCGGCCAAGAACCACGCCTGGGTCGGCGTCGTCACCGACCCGGCCCAGTATGCCGACGTGGCGGAAGCTGTCGAGCGGGGTGGCCTCGACGATGATCTCCGCCGCCGTCTCGCCGCCCGGGCGTTCTTCCGCACTGCGTCGTACGATGCCGCCATCGTCGGCTGGCTCCACCCGGGCCCGCTGCCCCAGCGCCTGGTGGTCTCCTTGGAGCAGGTCGACATGCTCCGCTACGGCGAGAACCCCCATCAGGCCGGAGCCTCCTATCGCCA
>DATFFO010000145.1:0-6190 GCA_035250025.1 Acidimicrobiia bacterium | reverse complement strand
GCATCGACACCCTCGAAGGGCTCGTCGAGGAAGAGCACCGGGGGCCGGGCGATGATCGCCGCCGCCAGAGCGACCTTCTTGCGCATGCCCCGGGAGTAGTCGCCCACCAGCTTTCCGGCGTCGGCCTCGAGATCCATCATCCCCAACAGGTCGTCACGCCGCTTGATGGCGTCCTCCTTCGCGACCCCGTGCATGGAGGCGGTGAAATCGAGTAGCTCGGCACCGGTGAGTCGCTCGTAGAGGTTGAATTCCTCCGGGAGGACACCGATGCGGCGCTTGACCTCGAGGGGGGAGCGCCAGGTGTCGAACTCGCCGATGCCGGCTGTGCCGTCGGTGGGCCGGAGAAGCCCGACGATCATCTTGATCGTGGTTGTCTTGCCGGCGCCGTTCTGGCCGAGCAGGCCATAGAACTCGCCGGGACGGATCGACAGGTCCAACCCATCGACCGCGTTGAACTTGCCGAAGCGTCGAACCAGCCCCCGCGTCCACACGGCCGGAACGGCGTCGTCGAGCGGCTCGTCTATCCCGGTGATCACGGCCCAAGTATCGACGCTCCCCGGAGGAAACATGAGTCAGAAGCTTTGTCCCCCACGCACTGGGGGAAGGTCCCTGCCGGCGGAGCGCAGCGGAGCCGGGAGGTAGGGGGGACGTTCTCAACAAGGAAGGGTCCCCCACAGGTTCGGCTCCCCCCTACCCCACTCACTCCGTTCGTGGGGGCCCCTTCCCCCACTGCGTGGGGGACAGTGCTCGTGGGGGACAGTCACACTCAGCGACTACCGTCGGGCCGGCATGGAGTATCAGGCTCTCTACCGCCGTTATCGTCCCCAGACGTTCGACGATGTAGTCGGCCAGGGCCACGTCACTGCCACCCTGGCCCGAGAGGTGGCCGAGAGCCGGGTGGCACACGCCTACCTCTTCGCCGGACCGCGTGGCACCGGCAAGACCACCACGGCGCGCATCCTCGCCAAGGCTCTCAATTGCCAGAACCGCAACCCCGACGGGTCACCCTGCAACGAATGCGACAGCTGCGTCGCCATCACCGACGGCTCGTCGCTCGACGTGATGGAACTCGACGCCGCCAGCCACAACTCGGTCGAGGACATCCGCGACATCCGAGTTTCGGTGACCACCGTGGCGTCGCAGGTCGGATCACGGCGGGTCTTCATCCTCGATGAGGCGCACATGCTCTCCAAGGCGGCCGGCAATGCCCTCCTCAAGACCTTGGAGGAGCCTCCGGAGCATGTTCATTTCGTCCTCGCCACGACCGAGCCCTACAAGCTCCTCGACACCATTCGGTCGCGCAGCCAGAGGTTCGATTTCCATCCCATCCCCATCGAAGCCCTCGCCGCCCATCTGGGCCGCATCGCCGACCTGGAGGGTTACAAGACCGACCCGTCTGCCCTGGTGGCGGTAGGCCGTCATGCCGGCGGATCGGCTCGCGACTCGCTCAGCCTCCTCGAGCAGATCGCGGCCCTGGGCGACGGTCGCGTCGACCTCGGAGGGGTTCGCCGCGCCCTCGGGCTGGCCGACTCCGAGGCCTACAGCAGGCTGGCCGAGGCGATCGGCGCCCAGGACGCCACGTCGGCGTTGCAGCTGATCGCCGAGCTGGCGGCCGACGGTGTCGACCTGCGCCGCTTCGTCGCAGAGGGTGTCGCCTTCTTCCGGGGCGTGTTCCTGGCCCACTACGCCCCGAACCTGGCCGAGGTGGCCGACGAGCCCACCGACGTCCTGGAGTCGTGGAAGACCACCGCTGCCAACCTCCCGGCCAGTGACGTGCTCCGCGCCGTGGACATCCTCGGAGAGGCCTTGATCCGGCTGCGCGAAGGACGCGAGGAGCGGCTGATGGCCGAGCTCGCCATCATCAAGCTGACCCGCCCGGAGGTCACGTCCGATCCTGACGCCCTCGCCGCTCGCATCGGCCGCGTCGAACGGCGCCTCGAGAGTCTGGCTGAGACGCCTCCCGCCGCTCCCCGGACAACGCCGGAGCCGACGTCGAAGCCGCAACCCGAAGAGAAGGTGGCGGCTGCCGCTCCTCCACTGGGTGCCGATGCCACCACCGAGGTGCCGGCCGAGGTCGAGTCCGAGTCGGGTCCGGCCGATGCTCCGGATCCGGCGGCACCACCGCTCGACTTCGGCCAGCTGCAGTCGGTGTGGCCCGGCCTGTTCGGTGGTCTCAGGGACGTGCTCGGAGCCCGCCGCTGGGCCCTCTTCCGAGAAGTGGTGCCGGGTGGTGTCGACGGCACGGCCATTGTGCTCAATGTTCCCCACTTCTTCCATCTCGAACAGCTCCAGGAAGACCAGGTCGTCGGCAAGCTGGTGGCCACCAAGGCGTCTGATCTCCTCGGGCGTCCGGTGACGGTGCGTTTCGAGGCCCCGAACTCCGACCCCGCCGGGGCAGCCGACACCTCCGCCGATGTCGAGGTGGACCTCGTCGACGAGCAGCTATTCGAAGCGCCCGCCGAGAGCGTCGACCTCGCCAAGCTCCTCGAGGACGAGCTCGGGGCGGAGTTGATCGACGAGTCTGATTGAACCTGGCTGTCACCGGCCCCCCACTACCCTGGGCTGTCACCCCGCCCTCGATCCCGGACACCACACATGAATCGCCCGCCCGACATGCGCCAGCTCATGCAGCAGGCCCAGAAGATGCAGGAGCAACTCGCCACCGCCCAGGCGGAACTGGCTACCAAGACCTTCCAGGGAACTGCCGGCGGCGGCGTCGTCACCGCCACGGTGTCGGGCAGCCAGGAGCTGATCTCGATCGCGATCGACCCCTCGGTGGTCGACCCCGACGACGTGGAGATGCTCCAGGATCTGGTCGTCGCCGCCGTGAACCAGGCCATGAAGGCGGCCACCGAGGCCGCCGGCGACCAACTCGGTGGCCTCACCGGTGGTCTCGATCTGGGCGGTCTGTTCGGCTGATGTTCGAGGGCCCTGTCCAGCGCCTGGTCGACGAACTGTCCCGCCTCCCCGGGGTGGGGCGCAAAACGGCTCAGCGACTCGCCTTCCACCTGCTGGCAATCGAGGAGACCGACGCCCGCCGGCTCGCCCAGGCCATCGGCGACCTGCGCGACCAGGTACATCCCTGCCGTCGATGCTTCAACATGACGGGCAGCGACGAATGCTCCATTTGCCGCGACCCCCGCCGTGAGGAGCACGTGGTTTGCGTGGTCGAGCACCCCCAGGACATTCCCGTCATAGAGCGCACCCAGGAGTTCCGGGGCCGCTACCACGTCCTGGGAGGAGCGATCTCGCCCATCAACGGGGTGGGGCCCGACCAGCTGCGCTTCACGGAGTTGAAGAACCGGATCGTCGACGAGGAGATCACCGAGCTGATAGCCGCCACCAATCCCACGATGGAGGGCGACGCCACGGCCATGTACCTTGCCCGGGAGTTCAAGCCGCTCGGGGTGAAGGTGACCCGCCTGGCGTCGGGCCTCCCGGTGGGCGGCGACCTCGACTACGCCGACGAGCTGACCCTGGGCCGGGCCCTGGCCGGACGCAAGGAGCTGTGACCGCAGGGCCGGTCCTTGTCGTAGAGCCCTACTTCGGCGGATCCCATCGTGTCTGGGCGGAAGGGATCCGGGACCATCTCGGCCTTGCGGTTGAGCTGGTGACCCTGCCGCCTCGCTGGTGGAAGTGGCGCATCCGGGGCGGGGCCGTGACACTGGCCGAGCAGCTCGCCACTCTCGATTTCCACCCCGAGGCCGTGATCGTCAGCGACATGATCGACCTCCCGGCCTTCCTCACTTTTAGCCGTCGCCACCTCGGCGACGTGCCTGTGGGCATGTACTTCCACGAGTCGCAACTGACGTATCCCGACTCACCGCAGATGGAGCCCGACCTGTCCTACGCCATGACCAACTGGCTCTCGGCGCTGGCGGCGGACACGGTGTGGTTCAACTCACGGTTCCATCGCGATGTCTTCTTCGAGGAGTTGCCCCGCCTGCTGCGCCATTTCCCCGACCACACGCACGAGCATTTGATCCCACAGGTCCGCGAGCGGTCGGAGGTGCTGGAGCCGGGGATCGATCTCGGCTGGGCGGACGCCCGGGAGGATCGTCGGGGTCGCGCCAGGATCCTGTGGAATCACCGCTGGGAGCACGACAAGGACCCGGTCGCCTTCTTCGATGCCATCGATGTGCTCGCCGCCGAGGACCACGACTTCGAAGTCGTCGTCTGCGGGGAGAACTTCCGGGTCCACGCCGAGGAGTTCACCGAAGCCGCCCGGCGTCACCCCGGCCGAATCGTCCACCTCGGACACGCTCCCGTCGACCGTTATCGCCAGCTCCTCCTCTCAGCCGACGTCGTTGTGTCGACTGCCCGCCAGGAGTTCTTCGGGATCGCGATCGTCGAGGCGATGGCGGCCGGAGCCATGCCGCTCGTGCCCAACCGCCTCTCGTATCCGGAACTGGTCCCGATGGAGTGGCACGACCATTGCCTCTACGCGCCGGGAGCTCTGGTAGATCGACTGCGGAGAGCAGTTCTGGAACCGGACGAGACGCGTCGGATCGGGGCGGCCATCGCCCCGTCGCTGCGCCGTTTCGATTGGTCGGCCATGGCTCCCCGATATCTCGCCGCCGTGGAGCGGCTGGTCGAGCGTTCCCCGGCGTCTCGATCTCCCAGGAGGCCGGGCGGCGGCGCCGATTAGGGTCTGGTGGGATGAGCCCCTCGGATCGGCTGCGGACACTCGGGGTGATGGCCGCCGTCGGCCTCCTCCTCATACTCGTAGCGGCCACGGCTGTCGACGTCCCCGGCGCCGTACCGTCTGGTCGCCTCCTCTCGTTGGACACAGACTCCGTAACGGAGTGGGCCGTACCGCTCATCCGCTTGGCGTACCTCGCCCTGCTCCTCTTCGCCCTTTACACATGGCTGACCGAGCGCCAGCCCCGTGCCGGGCGGCGCCGTGAAACGAAGCGGGTGTCACCGCTGGCGACGTTCGTCGCCCTTGTCCTGGTGGCGGGTTTCGTCGTGCTCGTGGCGCCCACCCTCAGGAAACAACCCGAGGCGGCGACCACTACGACCGGGACGCCCGAGGCAAGGCGGGAGGAACCGGCGGCTCCCACGCCGGGAGGGGTCCCTCTCGGTGCGGCGCCCGGGGCCGGCTGGTGGGTCATGCTCGTGGCCGGTGGCGGCGCCCTCGCCTATCTCATCGCCTCCCGCCGTCGCGATGGCGAGGTCGAAGCCGGTGCGCCCCGGGCGGCGGGAGCCATCTTCCAGCCGTCCGGGGCGCCTCCGATGGGATCGCTCGACGCCGCCGGGAGGGTTCTGGCCGCCTATCGACGCGTCGAGACGGCAGCGGCCGCCGGTGGCTTTCGGCGGGCGCCGGCTGAGACCGTGGCCCAGCATCTGGGACGGGTGGCCGCGGTGACGAGCCCGGAGTCGGCGTCTGAACTGACCGATCTGTTCCACCGCGCCCGCTATTCGCGCCAGCCGGTATCCGAGGAGGCCGCCGCCGCCGCCGAGCATGACGGTCGTCGCATCGTCGAACGGTTGGGCGAGTGAGACGCATTGCCGCCGGGCTGGTTGTTGCCGCCGTCGGGGCGGTCGTCGCGTTCCAGGGCTCGGGGCCGGCGGGTGTCATCGTCTGGCAGATGGTGGTCCTGGCGGCCGCGGCCGTGGTGGTGTGGCGGAACTGGCCCCGTTCGGACCCCGTCCCCGGGCTGGCCGGGACCGGGACCGGCCTCAGGAGGCGTCCGCTGGCGCATCTTGCGACGCTCGAACTCGAGGTGGTCGGCGCCACCTCCACCGCCCTCGGCGGGGATGCACGGTTGCGGCGGCGCCTCGTGGCCCTGGCCGAGCACCGGGCCGGAGTGGCACCCGGCGCCATCGACCCAGTCAATGGGCCGGAAATCCTCGGCGTCGCCGCCTGGGACGTCTTGTCGGGGACCGGGTCGATGTCCGCGGACGAGATCGATCTTCTCGTCGGTCGGATCGAGAAGCTGTGAATGCCGAGAGCTTCGCGTCCCGGGCCGGGGCCGTGATCGCCGAGGTGGAGAAGGCGATCGTTGGAAAACGGTCGACGATCGAACTGGTCCTGGCGGCGGCGCTTGCCGACGGGCACGTCCTCATCGACGATCTTCCGGGCCTGGGCAAGACGTTGCTGGTCCGCTCACTGGCCGCCGCCACCGGACTGGAGCAGGCTCGGATCCAGTTCACCCCCGACCTGATGCCCATGGACATCACAGGCTCG
>DATFFO010000144.1:0-12618 GCA_035250025.1 Acidimicrobiia bacterium | reverse complement strand
CTACGGAGTCGCCGCCGAGAAGGGCGCCCGTGCCCTCACCATCCTCACCGTCTCCGACCACATCCTCAAGGGCGAGGAGACCACATCCGACGAGCGCCAAACCACGTTCGACGACATGGTGGGAATCGCCCTGGAGGCGGTGCGCACCGACGCCGAGGGCTAGCCGCCGCCCCGTTCAGCGTGCATCGACCAACACTGTTTGTTGACGTAGGCACGACTTCCGACTTCCGACTTCCGTCTGCCGTCTTCCGTCTTCCGTCTTCCGACTTCCGACTTCCGACTTCCGTCTTGGGTCACCGCTGCCAGGGAATGGCGGCCAGCACCAGCACCAGCGACACGAGCGTCATGATGGCGATCGTGCGCCAGCCGGCCCCGCCGCCCGTCTTGCGACCCCGGCCGGTCCCCATGTTGAAGATGGCGATCGCCAGGATCATCCCGATCGGGTGGTAGACGGCGATGAACCCGCCCTGGTCCCAACCCTGGTTGAAGATGTAGAGGATGACCCCGAGGAGGACCTGGATGCCGAAGAGGACTCCCACCCAGGTCAGCCAGCGGTCGGTCGGGGACTCCTCCCTCGATGAGCGCATGAAGCCGACGACCACGGTCGCCACCAGGGCGACGAGGACCAGCCAGCGGATTCCGGAGTGGGCGGCGACGACGGCATCCATGAACCCAGGCTAACGCCGCCGCTCTCAGTCGCCTACGTGGCGCGGCGGCAGGCCCACCCGCTCGGACAGAGCCTCTTCGCGATCGCGGACGATGCGCAGGGCGATCCGCTCGGCGGCATGGGTGATCCACATGGCCGTGTGCGAGCCGTCGGTGTAGTCGGCTTCGCCGAAGGCGTCGATGCGGTCTTGCTCGAGCAACCGGCTGGCCTGCTGGAACTCGACCGCCGAACCGGGTCGATACACGGCATAGGTGCGTCCGCCGTTGGCGTCGACGACCGAGAACACGGGCACATCCGACGGCCCGTCGGCGATGTAGATCATGTTCTGGAACGGCACCCTGCGGTCCTCACGGGCGATCTTGGCGTTGACGTCGATCGACGGGTTCTTGTTGGTCCCCTTGTTGATCTCGAAGATTGCCCGCGTCTTTGTGGTGTTGTCGATGGTGTAGATCAACTGGCGGATCTCGCCGTCGGGCGAGAACAGGCGGTCCTGCCCGTCGGTGTAGCCGGGCGGCGCTACCAACTCTGAATACTCGGACGCCCAGACATCGGTGAGGAACGGGGCGACCGCAGAGCCAAGAATCATCTGGCGAAGGCCCGTGGAGATCACGTAATGCTCGACGTGGATCTGATGGTCGGCGAAGCGGGGATCCGACTCGATGGCCTTGCGCATCAGGCCCAGGAACTCGGGGATACCGGCGTAGAACTCGATCTCCTCGCCCAAGTCGCGCAGCAGGGCATTGCTCAGCCCGGGCATCCGTCCCTGCTCGACGTAGGTGAGGATGTGGCCGAGGTAGAGGGTGTCGCGGGCCACCAGGGTGTCGCCGTGGGAGCGGTACCACTTCTCCAGCCCCTCGACCTCCTCCCAGAAGGCGGACTCGTCGATCTCGAAGTGCCGGAATAGGGGCTTTTGCATGTTGCCGGGTATCAGGGTCTTGTCGAAGTCCCAGATCACGGCGATCACGTTTTGGGGGAAGAGAGGTCGGCTGGTCATCGGTATCTCGCGAAATCGAGCCTAAGGCGGTTTTCCACAGCCTGCAATGGGTCGGCAGATCTCGACGCTGCCTTGACCGGCCAGCATTCCACGGGCCGTACCCTGATCCGTTCATGCTCACCGACGTCGACCTTCGCCGTGGTGTCAAGGACACCTTGCCGATTCTGGTGCCTGTAGTGCCCTTCGCCCTGGTCCTTGGTCTGTCGATCGCCGAGTCGGCCATGCCCAACTGGGTCGGGTGGTTGGGCGCCAGCGCCATCTTCGGCGGAGCCGCCCAGCTCACCGTCGTGACGCTCACGGCCGAGGGGGCGGCATTGCTGGCGGTGGTGGCAGCAGGTCTGGTGGTGCAGGCACGGCACCTCATGTACTCGGCCGCCCTCGCTCCCGTGTTCGGTCAGCAGCCGCGCTGGTTCCGCTGGCTCGGTCCCTACTTCCTGATCGACCAGCTGTTCGCCCTCACCAGCTTCAGAGTCGACGACTCTCCCGTCTCGTTTCGGCGCTACTACCTGGGTTCGGCCGTCACCTTTTGGCTCGTGTGGCAGGTCACCGTCGCCGCCGGTCTCTTTGTCGGTCCGGTGGTGCCCGAGTCCTGGTCCCTCGGGTTCGCGGTGCCCCTGCTCTTCGTGGGTCTCATGATCGGGGCGCTCGACAGCCGCCCGGCGGTGGCGGCCGCCGTGGCGTCGACGGTGGTGACCTGGTTGACGCTGGGTCTGCCAAACCGGGCCGGGATCATGCTCGGGGCCGCCGCCGGGGTCGTCGCCGGGCTCGTGGCCAACCGATGACGAGCTTGCTCTGGATCGGTCTCATCGCCACCGTCATCGTTGGCATCGGCACCTACCTGATGCGCGCCAGCTTCATCCTCGCCCTGGCCGACATCGAGTTCCCCGCCCGGGTCCGGGAGGCGCTGCGCTATGTCGCTCCGGCGGTGATGGCCGCCTTGGTGGTGTCGCTCCTGTTCGACGGCGAAGGCTCAGGTGGAGCCGGTTGGGTCGAGATCGTCGCCCTCTCCGTCGGTGGCCTCGTGGGCTGGGTGCGCCGCTCGCTGCCGTGGGTGCTGGTGGCGGGCATGGCGACCTTGTGGTTGCTACGCCTCGCCACCTGAGACGCCCGGTGGCCGCGTCGCCGTCCTGTGCAACCGGATAGCGAGAGTGATAATGCACGCGAACCACACCGCGATCGTGAGGCGCTGCACCAGGCCGGCCACGTCGTGGAGGGGCGCACCCTCCGGCCGGACCAGAAGTCCGAAGGCGAGGAACGACAGGATCAGAGCGCTCCCACTCGCAAGCGCATAGCCTGCCAGCCCCAGCCAGGCCGGATCGCGGGCCAGACGTCGGGAGAGCACGATTAGTCCGAGGCCGAGGCTCAGGAAGAAGATCGTCCCGTTGATCGTGTGCATCCCGGTCGGGTCATAGAAGCCGCCGGTGGCGTCCTCGCGGAGGGGAAAGACGGCCGAGAGGATCAGCGCGATGCCACTCCAGGTGAGGATCGTCACCGCCGCCATCCCCATCCGGCCGGATGTGCGGACTCCGCGACTCAGCCCGAGGGCGAAGACGATGATCAGAACGCCGAACACTGCGAAGTTGACCTGCTGAACCCACCCGAAAGGACCTGCCGCCAGGGCGCTCACCGGCGCCGCAATCGAGTCGTACTCGCCTCGCCGGATGTAGCCCAGGACCAGGAATGTGATCGTGAAGAGCGGCGGTCCGACGATTCCGGCCCACGCCGCCATCCTGAGCTGTGCGGCCGGCCCTACCCGCACGGCAGGTGCCTCGGCTCGGGGACCCGCGTCCAGATTGCTCATTTCTCCTCCTTGCAGTGCACCTTGTGCGGTGCTCGTATCAGGGAGCCTGCAAGGGCCAGACGGAATCCGGTATGGGGGATATTCGCCATTCGGTGAGGCCGTGCTCCATCGCGAAGACGGCGGCGGCGGCGCGGGTGGAGACACCCATCTTGCTGTAGGCATGCTGCACGTGGTGATCAGCCGTGCTCGCCGCGATGCTCAGGGCTCGGGCGATCTGCTTCGTCTGCAACCCGCGTGCCAGGAGGACGACCACCTCGACTTCTCTGTCGGTGAGCCCGGCGGGGTGGGAATGGCGCGGTCGTGGTTGGCCCGCCGCCGTCAAGACCGCCTCGACGCTCTGCGAGTCCAGGCCTCCGGTCCGGCTCTCCTCGGAGAGCAACGCCGCGGCTCGCTCCGGGGTAAGGCCGTTCCGATGCGGTCGTGAGCTTGTCATGGCGTGATATCTGTCGGCGGCTGCCACCAGGCGACCGGCGGCCGTGATGGCAGCGGCTTTCGAGCTGCGGTGATATCCGGTGCCGTCGATCCGTTCGTGATGGAACGAGGCGGCCGGTATCAGCTCCGTCAGGAATGGCGAGAGGGAGAGGATGCGCTCGGTGTAGTAGGCATGCAATCGCACCTGCTCCCACTCGTCGCGTGTCAGCGGTCCCTCGCTCTGCCAGGTCCCAGCCGATACCGCCACCCGCCCGAGGTCGTGGACCCATCCACCACGGCGCACCTCGGCGACGGCGCTCGGGGCCAAACCGGACTGCTCGGCAGCAGCGGCGGCAAGGCTGGAGACTCCCGCCGAGTGGCCGGTGAGAAACGGCGACAGCAGATCGGCGAAGTCACCCATCGCCGCCAGAGCGCGATCGACGGCCTCGGCCACCAGCGTGATGCGCGGCTTCGGTTCAGCACCGAGCACCTCGGACCAGGCGGCTTCGTCGCTCACAGGCTGGAGCAGATCGACGGCGTCGTTTGCCACGACTCCGGCGATCTCCGGATCGAATGCACGCCCGGCTCTCTCGGCGATCACCGCGGCGGCGTGCTCGACTCCCCCGATCAGCTGCTGGAAGGCGGCGTCGCGGGCTACGTGCACGATCCGAAGAGGCAGCGGCAGCTCCTCGCCCTTTATCAGCCCGGGCTCAGACTTGCCGTCCCATCTCTCGGTTAGATGGGCGAACATCTCGGCCACCGGCTGGGGGGCGCCTAGTCGTTCGCTCAGCATCTGGGCCACCTCGCATAGAGCGGCGATGTGACGCCGATGTCCCCTGATTGCCTTCGGCAGCCGCGTGGCCGCTTGAGCGAGACCCAGAGGCCCTGGCTTTCCCGGGTCGGCAAGGGCTCGAACGATGCCCGCCATCGTCTCCCGCGGTGAGCCGAATATCACCGGTTGGAAATGTGCGAACAGGTTCCCGTCCGGAAACGTCTCGGCGGCGACTTCGGCATCGACGGTACAGCCAACGTAGAAGAGAAGACAGGCGTAATAGGCGTGGGAGGTGGTCTCGCTGTCGACCGCCAGACGGTCGCACAACCGCATGGCCACGAGGGTGCTCTGGAGACCGTGCTCGAGCGGGAACCCCATGCCGAGGTCGGTCGCCAGTGATAGCGCCCCGATCAATTCGGCGGCCCGCACGCCTTCTGGCTTCAGCCCCTCGGCGGTCATCTCCGGACGCTAGTCCTCCGGCCCTCTCGCGGCTTGCCGGGCTCAGGCGGCCCCGGTTGGGAACAGCTCCTCGTCCTCGCCGTCGCCAGTCGCGGGGCCGGGATCGGCCGATCGCTGCCACGGGTGCTGGTGGCGGGCATGGCCGCCCTGGGGCTGTTGGACGCCCTCTTGTGACTCCAACAACACCTCCAACTGGTCCTGCAGGGAGAGCTCGAGTGGTTCCACCATGATCACCCGTTGTTGTTTGCCGATGTCCATCTGTCCATGCTCCTTTCCAGGCCTTCGACGGCCTCGATCAGTTCTGTTCCCTCCAGGGCGTGCCCCACTTCACCCACCTCGTCGAGCGTCTCCCCCGGTTCGATGAAGAGACGCTCGATCATGTCGGCGTCGTCCGTCACCAGTCGTCTCCCACCACCATGGGCCACCACGCCTGCCACCCGGGCATGGGCGGCGCGGAAGCCATGCTCGTGCTCGACGACCTTCCCCGAGAGGAGGACGATGCCGAGAATCCAGTTGGTGGCTTGCGGCGCCACCAGTGACGGACGGGCGGCGGCGTAGATGCCGCATCCGTGGCCCACGGTCGAGCACAAATGGTCGGTGTGGGGAAGGTCGTCGTCGGGCCGAGCGCCCGCGCACTCAGCCGCCATCACCGGGGTTGCCCAGCGATGGCCGGTCGCCCCCAGGACGAGGTCGTCGACGATCCCCCAGACCCGGTAGCCAACGACAGGGGTGGGTGACCAGCCCTCGTTGTGGCGCGTGCGGACCCGTTCGACCATGTCGTCGATCAGCGCCGCCTTGGCCGACTGCAGCCGCCGGTTCTCACCGGCGAGCTGCCGACGCTCCTGCGTCAGCTCAGCGAGCTGCTCGTCGATGACCTCGAGCCGGGCCCGGGTGCGGTTCTGGCGCATGAGAAGCCGGCTCCAGGCAAGATCGATCTCCAGCTCGCCGTAGCGGCGTTGCAGTGTCTGGAGGATGTCGCCCACCCCACGAACATACGTTCGGACGGCGACACAGTCAAGCGGATCCGCCACCTGGTTTTCGCGCATCGATCCCGTCGGATCTGACGGGATCGATGCGCGAAAACGAGGGGCTCTTCAGTCCTCGCCTTCCCAGGCGGGGTCCTCGTCCCACTCCTCGTTGCGTTCCTCGACCGTGTCCAGCGCCCGCGCCGCCTCCTCCCTGGTCGGGAACGGCCCCAGGCGGGTCGCCATGCGGCAGCCGAGCTTGGTTTCGACGGTCTTGTGCTCCAGGCAGTAGTACCACTCTTCGTCCATCCCGGCCCACCGTAGCGGCGTGCCACAATCTCGAGCGATGAGACATTGGCTGATGAAATCCGAACCGGACGCGTATTCGATAGACGACCTCGCCGCCGACGGCCGCACCCACTGGGACGGGGTGCGCAACTACCAGGCCCGGAACCTGATGCGTGACCAGATGAAGGTGGGCGACCGGGTGCTCTATCACCACTCCCAGCTCAGACCGCCCGGGGTGGTGGGCCTGGCCGAAGTGGTGAGAGAGGCCTATCCCGATCACACCTCATGGGACCCGGATTCCCATTACTTCGATCCCAAGGCGTCGCCTGATGTCCCCCGGTGGGTCATGGTGGACATCGCTTTTGTCGAGAAGTTCGACCGCATGGTCTCTATCGACGAGATGCGGGAGCATCCCGAGCTCCAGGACATGGTCCTCCTCAATCGCTCCCGGTTGTCGGTTCAACCGGTGACCCCCGGCCAGTTCGACTTCATCGTCGAACTCGCCCGCCGTCCCGGCCCGCAATGAGCGAGGCGTACGACGTAGCCGTGGTCGGCGCCGGGATCGTCGGGCTGGCCACCGCCACCGCCATCACCCGCCGCCGCCCCGGGACCTCGGTCGTGGTGCTGGAGGCGGCGTCCGAGCTGGCCACTCACCAGAGCGGCCACAACAGCGGCGTCCTCCATTCCGGGCTGTACTACACCCCCGGATCACTCCGCGCCCGCCTGTGTGTCGAGGGTCGGCGCCGCATGGTGGACTTCTGCTCGGAGCACGGCATCGCCCACGAAGTCACCGGCAAGCTGGTCGTGGCCAGTCGCCCGGGGGAGATCGAGCGACTCGATGGACTCCACACTCGCGGCAATGCCAACGGCCTGGTCGGGCTGCGACGGCTGGCGCCCGGGGAATGGGACGACATCGAGCCCCACATCGTGGGCCTGGGGGCCCTGCACGTCCCGGAGGCGGGCGTGACCGACTACGCCGCCGTGACCCGCAAGCTGGCCGAGCTCCTCGAAGGGGAGGTGCGGCTCGGCTGGAAGGTCGAAGCCATCTCCCAGTCCGGCGGCGTCTGGCATGTGTCCGGACCGGCGGGCTCGGTCGACGCCCGGCGCCTTGTCACCTGCGCCGGCCTCCAATCCGATCGCGTGGCCACACTGGCCGGGGCCGAGCTCCCGGTGCGGATAGTCCCCTTCCGCGGCGAGTACCACCGCTTGGTAGGTCCATCCGAGAAGCTGGTGAGACACCTGGTGTATCCAGTACCCGATCCCCGATTCCCCTTCCTGGGCGTGCATTTCACCCGGCGAATCGACGGCACGGTCGAGGTCGGCCCCAACGCCGTGCCCGCCATCGGCCGCCACCATTACCGGGGCACCCGCCCCGACTACCGCGAGTTCCTCGGCACCCTGGCCACGCCCGGCTTTGGCCGGCTCGCCAGCCGCTACCTGACGACGGGTGTCACCGAGATCGTGCGCTCGCGGTCCCGGCGTCTCTATGCCGCCGCCGCCCGCAAGCTGCTCCCGGCCATGTCCGTCGATGACCTCGCCCCCGGTGGCGCCGGGGTCCGGGCCCAGGCAGTCACGCGGGAGGGGAAACTGATGGACGACTTCGCCATCGTGCGTCAGGACGGCGCCCTCCATGTGCTCAACGCCCCCTCCCCGGCGGCGACGGCATCGCTGGCCATCGGCGATCACATCGCCTCGATGCTGGAGTGACGCCCGCGACCTGAGCGCACCCTCGTACCCTGGCGGGGTGCAGACCGCGACCGCTCCCCGTCTCGGTCGGGTCGAGTTCACCGCCCTGTTGGCCATGTCCATGGCCCTGGCCGCCCTCGGCACCGACATGATGCTCCCCGCCCTCGGGGCGATGCGAGCCGACTTCGGCCTCCCCCCGGACTCGACCGAGGTGGCGGGGGTGGTGACCGCCTACTTCTTCGGCCTCGCCCTGGGCCAGATCGTCTACGGCCCCCTGGCCGATCGCTTCGGGCGCAAGCCGACCCTCTACCTGGGATACGGCATCTATATGGCCGGGGCGGTTGTCTCTGCATTGGCCCCTCAGCTCTCGCTCATGCTGGTCGCCCGCTTCGTCTGGGGTCTGGGGGCGGCCGGCCCGAGGGTCATCACGCTCTCGGTGGTCCGGGATCGCTTCGAGGGCGAAGCGATGTCGAGGGCGATGTCGTTCATCATGGCGGTCTTCGTCGTCGTGCCGATCCTGGCACCCACCCTCGGCGCCCTGATCCTCGCCTTTGCCCATTGGCGCTGGATCTTCTGGGCCTCCGCCATCCTCGCCGCCGCCATGGCCCTGTGGGCAACGCGGCTCCAGGAGTCGCTGGACCCGATCAACCGGATGGAGTTGCGTTTCGGTCGTCTCGCCGAGGCCACACGCCAGATCCTCGGCCACCGTCAAACGCTGGGCTACACGCTCGCCCTCACATCGCTGATGGGAGTCTTCACGTCGTATCTGGCCAGCTCGGAGATCATCTACGGGGAGGTGTTCGGCGCCGCCGACGAGTTCCCGCTCCTCTTCGGGGCGATGGCGGCCGTGATGGGCAGCGCCATGCTCACCAACGGATTCGTCGTGGGGCGATTCGGGACCCGGCGCATAGCCCACGTCCTGCTGCTCGTATACGTCGTGGCCGCGGCCGGGTTCTTCATCCTGGCCGCAGCCCACGACGGCAAGCCTCCGCTGCCGTTGTTCATGGTCGGGCTGGGCGTCATGCTCGTCTGCCAGGCGTTCCTGATGCCCAACTTCAACACGATTGCCATGGACCCGATGGGAGAGGTTGCCGGGACCGCCTCGGCTTTGATCGGCACCCTGTCGACCGCCGGAGGTGCTCTTATCGGCACCTTCATCGACCGCTCCTTCGATGGCACGGTGATCCCGTTCACGCTCGCCTTCACGATCCTCGGTGTCGTGGCCCTCACCTGCGTCACGTGGGCCGAGAGGGGCCGTCTCTTCCAGCCCCTGCGGCCGGTGGTCAGGGCGGGCTGAGGGCGGTTGGCGCGAACGCCGGCGTCGAGGCGCCGGCCGTCCACCACGCTCCCGTGGCCCGCTTCTCGTCGGGGGTGGCGAACCTGTAGTCCACGTAGCGGCCCCTGACCAGCAGGGGCGGCTCTCCGTCGAACGGGTCATGCTTCAGGAGGGCCAGGGTGGCGGGGTCGGCGGTGAGGAGGTGCTCGACGAAACGATCAAGCCATCCGCTGGCGTAGCTGGGCGACAGGGGCACGAACCACATCAGCCAGTCGAGGCGAAGGTGATACGGCGCCCATTGCGGCGGCCGCCTGCGCACATCTCCTGGCTTTCCCTTGAACTCGTACGCCCTCCACGCGGTCTCACCCGGGGCCGCCTCCGTCGTTCCCTCGATGATGAGCTCGCGGCGACGGCGGGTGACGCTCCCGAACGCCCCGTATGCATTCACGATGTGATAGCGGTTGAAAGAGAAGTTCATGAGCTGGCCCCGGCCGAGCAGGTTGCGAACCGGATGACGGCTGAGCCACAGCACCAGCAAGGTCATCACCGCCACGACGACAACGAACCAGATCGGCGAGTCGCTCGAGGTTGGTGCCGGTCGGAGGCCGACGACTGCGAACCATGAGTCGGGCACGGCGCTGAAGCCGATCAGGAGGGTGACCAGGTTGAGCCAGGCGTAGTTCCCGGAGACCATCAGGTAGCCCTGCGTGACGATCATCACCGCCGCCGCCGCTCCCGCAAACGGCTGGGGAAGGAAGAGTCCGAACGGCGCCGCCAGCTGGGCGAAATGGTTGGCGGCGACCTCGACCCGGTGCAGCGGTCGGGCCAGGCGGTGGAACCAGCGCGACGTCGGCCCCGGCATGGGCTGTGTCTCGTGGTGGTAGTCGAGACAGGTCAGGGCGCGCCAGCATCGGTCGCCGCGCAGCTTGATCATGCCCGCCCCGAATTCGACCCGGAAGAGCAACCAGCGGAAGCACAGGATCGTCAGCAAGGGCGGGGCGACGGTGTCGTTGCCGAGGAAGGCGGCGTAGAAACCGGCTTCGAGGAGCAAGGACTCCCAGCCGAAGCCGTAGAACACCTGGCCCACGTTCACGATCGAGAGGTAGAGGCCCCACATCCCCAGCCACCAGAGGGGGCCCACCCAGAGCGGCGCCGCATCGGCGACGCCCAGGACGATTCCCGTCGCCATGACCATGCCGGTCCAAGCCACCGCCCCGACCAAGCGATCCGAGTGGCGCCAGTGGAACAGGCTGGGGGCGGCGGCGAACGTGTGGCGGGCCAAGAACTCAGGCAGCGGCAGCAGGCCCCGCTCTCCCACGAGCGGCCGGAACTGGTTGCGGACGTTGAGGAAGGCGATGAGGTATACGAGCGCCACGCCACGAGACAGCACCGAGCGCGCCACCTCGTAGTGCGATGCGTCCCACAGATTGGCTGCCGTCTCCATCGGAAACTCCGCCTCGACGGGACGCCCATTCTGGTGTCGAAGAAAGGGCATGAGCGGATAGATGTCCGGCGAGTCATGGGCGAGCCGACCGTTGGCCGTTCTCAGTGACATGCACCGTCCCTATCCGCTCACCCCCTCTGCCCGTGTGATTTCCGTTGACTGCGACAACGGCTATATGGTTCTTGCTGTAGCAAGCGTTTGCTTGCTCGTGTGAATGCCTCGGCAATGCCGGGGCATCACTTTTCCTCCCCCCGATTCGACTACATGGTCGACACGCGTTCACGCCTGACTGGGAGATGGCGCACCGCGGAGGGGGCCGAGCTGAGCGAGCCCGTCCGAGACGGGTCGAGCGAGGTGAATCATGAAATCAATCAACCCCTTACGGCGAGGCGCCGTGCGTGTCCTCGCCGTGGCGACGGTGCTGGCCGTCGCCCTCCCTGCGAATGCCACCGGCCCCGACGGTCGGGGCCCGTTCGTGGACACCGACGGAGCCCCTCACGAACCATCGGTGGCCGCTATCTGGGACGCCGGGATCACCGCCGGTTGCTCGGAGTGGCTCTTTTGCCCCCGAGAGGCAGTGACCCGAGAGGAAATGGCCGCCTTCCTGACCCGGGCCCTCGAGCTGCCGGTTCCAGCGACATCACCCTTCCGCGATGTCGAAGCCAGCCTCTTCGAGAAGCACATCAGCGCCATCGCCGCCGCCGAGATAACCATCGGATGCCGACCGGATCAGTTCTGCCCCGAGCAGACCGTCACCCGGGCGCAGATGGCCACCTTCCTGGCCCGGGCCCTGAGCCTGCCCCCCGCCGCCGGCGATCCGTTCACCGACGACGACGCCGACATCCACGAGCCCGACATCGCCAGGATTGCCGCCGCCGGCATCACCCGCGGCTGCGGGGAGAAGCTCTTCTGTCCCGACCGTCCGGTGACGAGGGCGGAGATGGCCGCCTTTCTCACCCGCGGTCTCGGGCTGGCGGTCCCCGAAAGCGTGCCGGCGATCCCGGCGGATGTGCTGGCGGAGCACCTCGACGAGATGGCCACCCCGGCCTGGCCGACGGGACCCGGAGCGGAGGGCTGGCGACCGCTGGTCGAACTCTTCTTCGAGCCGGACGACGTCGAGATGGCCCTTCGGATCATGGGGTGTGAGTCGAAGGGCGACCCCGGGGCCCGGAACTCCTCGTCCGGCGCCAGCGGCCTCTTCCAGCACATGCCGTCGTACTGGGCGGAGCGGTCGTCGGGGGCGGGTTTCGCCGGGCACTCCGTCTTCGATCCCGTGGCCAATGTCGCCGTCGCCGCCTGGCTCGTCTACGAATATCCGGGCGGAGGATGGCAGCACTGGGTCTGCGCCTAGCGCTTCGCTCAGGGGCTAGGGGTGGCGCGGGCGCTGAAGCGCTGCGCCTGTCCGTTCTCGAAGGAGCTGAAAGTGGCGATGAGGTCTCCCGCCGGATTGAAGGTGAGCGTGTCGATGGCGCCGCCGGTATCGCCGCCCGGGACCACATTCCACGCCGCCAGGTCTCGCGAGACCAACAGGACACTGGCTTGGGTCATCCGCCCGGCGACCTCTTCGTCGGCGCGGCCGGGGATGAGTCGGCCGAGGATGTCGCCGACGGGGTTGCCGCCGGAGGCGTCGCCCTCGCCGACGAAGTTGATGGCTACGCCGCCTGGGCCCACCGCCGCCGAGTTGAGCCAAAGCCTCGGCTGCTGCTGATCGACCGGAGGCAGAAGGTCGCCGACCCGGACCTCGGACCAGGCACCGTACAGATCATCCGCCCGGTAGACCACGGGCCGATCTCCCTGCGGGCTCGATCCGACCGCGACGACAGTGTCGTCGACCTGCCCGATGTCGAGGATCCAG
>DATFFO010000143.1:0-8800 GCA_035250025.1 Acidimicrobiia bacterium | reverse complement strand
CCGTCGGCATAGGGGATGCCGGTCGCCTCACTGAAGCCCTGGGCGGCCGGGATTCCCGATTCCGGCACCGGCACCACCACGTCGGCGGGGACGGGGTGCTCGGCGGCGAGGACGGTGCCCATCCGGCGCCGGGCGGAGTGGACGGTCTGGCCATGGAGTCGGCTGTCGGGCCGGGCGAAGTAGACGTACTCGAACACGCACAAATGGGGGTCGCTGGCGGCGAAGGGGCGCATCGACCGGACACCGTTGGCGTCGATGACGACCATTTCGCCTGCCTCCACCTCCCGTTTGAAACGGGCGCCGATCAGATCGAGGGCGGCCGTTTCCGAGGCGAGCACCCATCCGCCGTCCGGCATCTCACCCAGACACAGGGGCCGGAAACCCTGGGGGTCGCGGACACCGGCGACCCGCCCTTGGTCCATCACGACCAACGAGAAGGCTCCCTCGAAGGTGGGAAGGACCTCCAGCATGGCGCGCTCCAGGCCGCGGGCGTCGGAGCGCTCGTCGTCGACGCGCCGGGCGATGGCCTCGACCATCAACGCCGAGTCGCTGGTCTCTCCCCCCAGCCCCAGAGTGTCGGCCAGCGAAGTCGTGTTCGTGAGGTTGCCGTTGTGGGCCAAGGCCAGCGAGGTGTTGCCTGCCTGGCGGTGGATCGGTTGGGCGTTGGCCCACCGCGACGATCCGGTGGTGGAATAGCGGGTGTGGCCGATGCCCAGATGCCCGTCGAGGCCGGCCAGATTGGCCTCGTCGAACACCTGGGAGACGAGACCCATGTCCTTGAAGACGGTGACCGTCCGCCCGTCGGAGGTGGCGATCCCGGCCGACTCCTGGCCCCGATGCTGGAGGGCGAACAGACCGAAAAAGATGAGCGGGGCTACCCGTTGTGAGGGGGCGTAGATGCCGAATACGCCACAGGCCTCGCCGGGTGTCTCGCTCACGACCCCATGGTAGGCGGGCCGTGCGCAGACCTCTGTCCCAAGCTCTGTCCCCCCGAGCGGAGCGAAGGGGGACAAACCTACCGGAAGTGGGGGTCTCGCTTCTCCTGGATCGCGGCGAGGCCCTCGGCGGCGTCGGGGCCGAGAAAACCCAGGAACTCGTAGGCGACCGAGGCGTCGAAGGCGGGATACGCCGCCCGCAGCCAATGGTTCAGCGAGTGCTTGGTCCAGCTCAGTGCCTCGGCCGAGCCCTTGGCCAGTCGCTCGGCCAGCGCCCGCGCCTCAGGGAGGAGGGCGTCGTCGTCGACCACCCGGGCCACCAGTCCCATCCTCTCGGCGGCCTCGCCGTCGATCGGGTCGTTGGTCATGAGGTGGTACTTGGCCTTGGCCATGCCGATGAGCAGCGGCCAGATGACGACGGCGTGGTCGCCGGCCGCGACCCCCAGAGTCGTGTGCCCGTCGAGGATGCGCGCAGACCGTCCCGCCAGGGGGATGTCGGCCAGCAGAGCCGCCGCCAGGCCGGCCCCGACGGCGGGGCCGTTGATCGCCGAGACGGTCGGCTTCGAGCACTCGATGATGTTGCGCACCAGATCGCGGGCCTCGCGCAGCGTGCGACGATGTGAGTTGGGGTCGTCGATCATCGACTGGATGAGGCTGAAATCTCCGCCCGCTGAAAAGGCTCGGCCCTCGGCCCTCAGGAGGATGACGCGAGTATCGGGATCTCCGTCCAGGTCGTTCCAAACCCGGGTGAGCTCGCTGTGACCTTCTGCATCGACGGCATTGAGCCGGTCCGGCTTGTCGAAGACGACCTCGGTGACCCCTTGGGGTGTGTGGTCGATCCTGAGATGCTGGTAGTCGGCGAGTGCCATCCCCCGCATTGTGGCCCGCCCTCGCCTACGACGTCGCAGATCGTCCGTGGGTGTGGCGGGGGCCGGTGGGGGCGGTGAGGCCGCGGACGCAAAGGACGGCGCCCACGATCAGGACGAGCGATGCGATGTGGGCGAACGTGAAACCCCGGCCAATGGCGGCGACAGCCTCGCCGGCCAGGTCGGTCGCTTCCCCGGCCAGCGCCTCCCTGACGCCGGAGACCTCGCCCACCGTGGCGGCCACCGTCGCCAGTATGACTCCGCCGGCCAGGCCGGCGCCCACCGACATTCCCATGGACCGCATGAAGGCATGGACAGAGGTCGCCCTGCCGGCGAGATGGTCGGCGACCTCCAGGCGTACGATCTGGAGCGCGGCGTTGGTCACGGTCCCGACCGTCATGCCCATGGCGAAATAGGTCGCGAAGATCAAAGGGATGGGAGCGGAGAACGCAACCGCCGCCCAGGCTGCCCCCACGGTGAGAACTCCCGAGGCGGCCCCGAACTTGAGGACGGCGTACTCGCTGACGCGATCTGTCACCCGGCCGGCGACGTTCGCCGCCACCGTCCAGCCGATGGTCAGCCACAGCACCGACCATGCCGCCATTGCGGCACTCCCACCGCGAGCACCCCGGATATAGACCGGGAGGTAGGCGGACAACCCCATCGTGGCAGCGAGCGATAGCGAGGCGGCAAGCGACAGCTGCAGGTACGGGTGCCCGGCGATGAAGCGGCGGTCGAGAAGGGGAGCCCGATGCCGGCCCATGCGTCGCCACAGGACTCCGCCCGCCGCTGCTGCCAGGGCGAGGAACCCGAACGAGGTCGCGGACAGGTCAGAGACGGTGCCGAGCAAGGCGCCCACCGTGACGACCAGGAGGCCGGCCGACACCCAGTCGACCTCGAGGGTGCTGCTCTCCACAGGTCCGGGAAGCGCCTTCCACCCCGCGATCAGCGCCCCGGCACAGATCGGGACCATGATGAGGAAGATCCAGCGCCAGGAAGCCACCTGGAGCATGGCCGCGGCGATCGCCGGTCCGGCGAAGCCGAGGACCCCCCAAACGTTGGAGTTGGCGGCGAAGGCCCGGCCGGTGAGGTGATTCGGGTAGACGAGGGCGACTGCGGCGAGACCAACAGAGACGATGGCGCCGCCGGACGCCCCCTGGAGAACTCGAGCGGCGACGAGCACCGGCATCGAGGGTGCCAGCGCCGCCGCCAGCGACGACAGGGCGAAGCCGACGGTCGACCAGCGGAAGACCGTCGATGTGCCGAGGGCGTCGATGAAGTTGCCGGCTACGGCCGTGGTGACACCTGACGCCAGCAGGAATGCCGTGATCACCCAGGGGAGAAGCCGGACACCACCCAGCTCGGCGGTCAACTCGGGAAGGGCAGCAGTGACTGCCAGCCCCTCGAAGGCCACGATCGCCACCGCGGAGAAGATGGCGATCGAGGCGGGGAGCAAACCGCCGGACAGGATGGACTTTGGCTGCTGGGACATGAACGCCTCAGGATGGCACGCTCGGCCCGGTTCCCGATCAGCCCCGTCCCAACTGGCGTGCAACGCACGGCATCTGGTCCAGTGCGTTGCACGCCAGTCGGGTGGTTATCCGAGGCGGCGGGGGAGGGCGCTCCGGTAGGTCTCGGTCGCCGTGGCCAGGTCGACCACGGCCTTCGCGCCGCCCCGACTGAAGATGATCTCGTTCCCTCCGAAACTCCCCAGCCGGGCGAGCGGAATCCCGGCGGCAGCCGCCGCATCCTCTACCGACGTCCGGTGCTCGGGATCCGTCGCGAAGACGAATCGGTGCGGATCCTCTGAGAGGAGATGGCGCCAGTCGGCGTAGTCCACGACAACGCCTACGGCGGAGGCGATCGCCATTTCGGCCACGGCCACGGCCAGCCCACCATCCGAGATGTCGTGCAGGGCGGGCGACAGATGGTCTGCCACGAGACGGCGGGCGAACCCGATCGCCGCTTTCGCCATGGTCGCGTCGGGTGCCGTCGGCCGCCCCCCGACGTGACCGAAGGTCACCTTCTCGAAGGCCGACCCGGCGAGGCCGATGGCGTCGGCCGGCCCGGCGAGCCACAGGTCCATTCCCTCCCGGCACCGATCGAGACGGGGCGGCGGGACGGGATAGGGCTCGACCAGGCCCACCAGGCCGACGACAGGCGTCGGGTAGATGTCGGTGCCGTCGGTCTCGTTGTAGAACGAAACGTTGCCTCCCACCACCGGGATCCCCAGGGCCTCGCACGCCTCGGAGATGCCTTCGATCGTCTGGCGGAACTGCCACATCACATCGGGCTTTTCCGGGTTCCCGAAGTTGAGATTGTCGACTACCGCCCTGGGCTCGGCTCCGGTCATGGCGACGTTGAGAGCCGCCTCGTAGACGAGGCGTGCCCCGCCCCGGCGAGGATCGAGGAGGCACAGCCGTCCGTTGCCGTCGGTGGACACAGCCACCGCCTTGTCCGTTCCCTTGATGCGCAGCAGCGTCCCGTCGTTTCCGGGCCCGACGATGGTGCCCAGGAAGAGCATGTGGTCGTACTGCTCGTAGGCCCACGCGGCCGAGGCGATCGAGGGGTCGTCGAGGAGCTGGAGCAGAGTGGTGGCCAGGGCAGGCTGGGCGACGTGCTTCCACTTGTTGGACCAAAGGTCCTCCATCCACGCCGGCTCGCCGAGCGGCCGGTCATAGCGGGGAGCCTCATCGGTGAGGGAGGCGGCGGGCAGCTCGGCCACGACCTGCCCGTTGTGCCTCACCCGCAGGGTTCGGCCTTCCGTCACGGTTCCGACCACTGATGCGGCGATTTCCCATTTCGCCGCCACCGCCAGGACGGCTTCGACGTTCCCGGGCGCCACGAAGGCCATCATCCGTTCCTGGGATTCTGACATCAGGAGTTCCGGCGCCGTCATCTGCGGCTCGCGGACCCCGACGGTGTCGAGGTCGACGTCCATTCCCACTCCGGCCCGGGCGGCGGGCTCGGAGAGGGCACACGACAGACCGGCCGCCCCCAGGTCCTGGACACCGGCGACCAGGTCTCGGTCGTACAACTCGAGGCAGGCTTCGATCAGCTTCTTCTCCTCGAACGGGTCGCCCACCTGGACCGACGGACGCTTGGCCCCCGACTCCTCGTCGAAGGAGGCAGATGCGAGAACCGAGGCCCCGCCGATGCCGTCGCGGCCGGTGGCGGCGCCCAACAGCACGGCCACGTTGCCGGGCTCGCCCGCTGTGCCCAGCACCAACTGGTCGGAGCGGAGGATGCCGAGGCACATCACGTTCACCAGGGGATTGCCGGTGTAGCACTCCTCGAAGTCGACCTCGCCTCCCACGGTTGGGACACCGACGGCATTTCCGTAACCGGCGATACCGGACACCACGCCGGAGAAGAGGTAGCGGTTCTTGGGCTGGTCGAGGGGCCCGAACCTGATCTGGTCCCACAATGCCACCGGTCGGGCGCCCATCGTGAAGACGTCGCGCAGGATCCCACCCACGCCGGTTGCCGCCCCCTGATAGGGCTCGACATAGGACGGGTGGTTGTGGCTCTCGATC
The DNA here is from genome assembly GCA_035250025.1 of Acidimicrobiia bacterium. Lineage (GTDB taxonomy): Bacteria > Actinomycetota > Acidimicrobiia > Spongiisociales > ZC4RG35 > DATFFO01. Next base: position 3,463 of record DATFFO010000143.1, on the reverse strand, counting down.
CGGAACGCCGCCAGCCACCCGTCGCCGAGGTCGATGACACCGGCATTCTCTCCCGGACCCACCACCACCCAGGGGGCCTCGGTGGGGAAGCGGCCGAGGTGGGCGCGGGATGACTTGTACGAGCAGTGCTCGGACCACATGACCGAATACATCGCCAGTTCGGCGGCGGATGGCTCCCGGTCGAGGATCTCGACGATCCGGGCGAACTCGCCATCGGTGAGGCCGAGCAGTCGATGGATGGGGGCAGGGCCGTCGTCGGTGGGGGTGGGGGGCCCTTCGGTGATGCCGTCCTGCTCGGGGGCAAGGTCGGTCTTCACACCGTCATCCGTTCGGTGGCGGCTACGAGTCCCTCCAGCAGAACCCGCCCGTCGGCGGAGCCCAGGATCTCCTCCGAGGACCGCTCGGGGTGGGGCATGATCCCGACCACATTGCCGCCGGCGTTGGCGACGGCGGCGGCTCGGCCCTGAGATCCGTTGACGTCGGCCACATAGCGGGCCACGATCCGGACGTCCTCTGCCGGGTCGGTGAACTGGCCTTCGTACGAGTTGAGCGGCAAGGTCAGGACCGTCCCCGGCTCCACTGCGGCGGTCAGCACGGTGCCTGAGTCAACCACCTCGATCTCGACCGGTCGGCAGATGAAGCTGAGATCCCGATTGGCGATCAGGGCACCACCGAGCAGACGGGCCTCGCACAGGATCTGGAAACCGTTGCATATGCCGACGACCGGCCGCCCGGCGGCGGCCATCTCGGCCACGCTCGTCATGACCGGAGAAAAGCGGGCGATGGCCCCGGTCCGGAGGTAATCGCCGTGGGCGAATCCGCCCGGCAGCACGACGGCGTCGATCCCGCTCAGGTCGGTGTCTCGATGCCACACGATCTCCGTCTCGGCGCCCAGGGCCTGCAACGCCCATTGCACGTCGAGCTCGCAGTTCGACCCGGGAAAGACAACGACTCCGATCACCTCGTCCCCCACGAGCGACGCGAGTGACCCTCGCCGGCGGAGCCGGTGGGGTAGGGGGGTCGTTCCCAACAAGCAGAGGTCTGCCACGGGTTCGGCTCCCCCCTACCTCCCACCTCCGCTGCGCTCCGGTGGCAGGGACCTTCCCCCACTTCGTGGGGGACAGGGGCCTGCGGGACGATCATTGATCCACCTCTACCCGGTAGTCCTCGATCACGGGGTTGGCCAGGAGACGGTCGCACATGTCGATGACCCGCTTCTCGACGCTCTCGACGTCGTCACCTTCGACCTCCAGATGAAGCGTGCGGCCGGTGCGGACCGCCGTCACCTCGTCGTATCCGAGGTCGGCCAGAGAGCGGGCGATCATCGCCCCCTCGGGATCGGCGATGACCGCTCGTCGCTCGATGTGGACAGTCACCTTCACCCGCCCAGGTACTCCTCGAACGGGCTACCAGTGATGCGCTCGTAGGCCTCGACATAGCGTCCCCGGGTCTCGTTCACGACCTCCTCGGGGAGATCGGGGGGAGGCGGTTCATGGTCCCAGCCGGTTGTGTCGAGCCAGTCGCGGACGTACTGCTTGTCGAAGCTGGGCACGGTCTCGCCCGGCTGCCACTCGTCGGCGGGCCAGTAGCGAGACGAGTCGGGAGTGAGAACCTCGTCGATGAGGAGAAGCTCGCCATCTGCATGCCCGAACTCGAACTTGGTATCGGCCAGGATCACTCCCCGCGAGGCGGCATAGTCGGCGGCCCGGTTGTAGATGCCGAGCGACCGCTGGCGCAGGTCCTCGTACAGATCGTCGCCCAGCAGGGCACGGGTCTCGGCCTCGGTTATGTTCTCGTCGTGGCCCGACGTCGCCTTGGTGGCCGGGGTGAAGATCGGCTCCGGGAGTTTGTCGGCCATCTGCAAACCTGCCGGCAGGTGCTCGGTGGTGGGGCCGCCGCCACCTTGGTACTCCTTCCACGACGAGCCGTAGAGGTACCCGCGAACTACGCACTCGACCGGCACAACGTCGGCCCGGCGCACCACCATCGCCCGCTTGGCGAGCTCGGCGACTTCCTCGTCTGTGAGGGCGTCGATGCCGGACAGGTCGGTGGTGAGCAGGTGGTTGGGTGTGTCGAGCAGATCGAAGAAGTGGAGCGAGAGCCCCGTGAGCACCCGGCCCTTGTCAGGGATGGGTTGGTCGAGGATGACGTCGTAGGCGGAGATCCGATCCGTGGCGACGAACAGGAGGCGGTCGCGATCCACCTCGTAGATCTCCCTCACCTTCCCCGACGCCAGATGGGGCAATGCCAGCACGGGACCTGATCGTAGCGCTACCCCCTCGCCACCCGATCGAATGCATGGGGCGTCATCTGCCAGACTCCGACGATGCCTCGCATCGCCGTGGTGAGCCACAATCCGGAGGTCGGAGAGGGTCGCCTCACTCCTCATCTACAGCGCCACGAGGTCCTCGCGGTCTGGGCTCCCGCCGCCGAATTTCCCGAGCGAGTCGACGCCGCCGTCGTCCTCGGCGGCTTCATGGGCGCCTACCAGACTCACCAGTATCCGTGGTTGGAGGACGAGAAGCAGTGGCTGCGAAACCTGGCGGCCGACGACGTCCCGGTGCTGGGAATCTGCCTGGGCAGCCAGTTGATCGCCGACGCCCTCGGCGGTCGCGCCTACCGGGCGCCCCTCCCCGAGGTGGGGGTGGTGGAAGTGCAGCTCACTGCCGAAGGCCGGGATCACCCGGTGGTCGCTCATCTCGGTCGGCGGGTGTTCCTGGCCCACCAGGACACCTTTGAGATCCCCGAGGACGCCACCCTGCTGGCCGCCAGTCACGAGTACCCCATCGCCTTCCAGGCCGGGGCGGCGCTTGGCCTCCAGTCCCATCCCGAAGTGCCGGCCGATCAGGCGGCCACTTGGCCCGACCATCCGGAGTTCATCATGCTCGACCAGCGCGGTCTGGACCGGGCGGAGTTCCTCCGTCAGCTCGAGGAGAGCGAGGCCGACCTGGAGGCGGCGGCCGAGGCCATGTTCAGCGCCTGGTTCGATGGAGTCTCGTAGGATCGCCGCCGTGTACGACCGTGCCCAGACCGAGGCTTTGCTCGACGCCGATGGTTGGGCCCGGAACCTGGGCATCTACGTGTCGACTGTGACGGCGGAGTCGCTCACGCTCGCCCTCCAACTCGGGCCCCAGCATCTCAACTTCCTTCAAGGCGGGCATGGAGGCGCCGTCTTCTCTCTCGCCGAGTCGGCTGTGGCCGCCGCCGCAGCCCAGCGGGGGCCGGACCCGGTCCTTCTCGACGGCCACCTCGTCCTCACCTCAGGCGGGCGGGAAGGGGATGTCTTCTCGGCCACCGTGTCGGACGTCAAGGTCGGTCGGTCTCTGGGGGTCTTCCAGGTGACGGTGGCCGGTGACGATGGCCGCCCCATCGGGCAGATGACGGCCACAATGAGGTTCGGGCAGTGACGGCACGGGTCGGTGTCGACCTGGGCGGCACCAAGATCGAGGCCGTTGCCCTCGAC
>DATFFO010000142.1:0-3795 GCA_035250025.1 Acidimicrobiia bacterium | reverse complement strand
ACCGGGTTCCAGTTCGCACAACGCCTCCGCGGGATCCGCTGTCGTGGTGGTCGATGGCACCGTCGACGTCGTCGGCTCGGTCGTCGTGGCAGGGGTCGAAATCGTCGTCGCAGCCGGGGGCAGAATCGTGATTCCCACTTGCCGACACCCCTCGGCAATGCAGACGCTGACGTCGACGGGGCCGGCGGGCTGCTCCGCCGGGACCGTCGCCTGTCCGGTCAAGTTTCCGACCTCGTCGACCTCGACACTTCCCCAGGGCTGGGCGGGGTCGCCGGCAAACACTGCCCCGGTCGCCCCGTCGCAACACCACCCGGACCCGGTGAACGTCAACGCCTCGCCGGGCTGCAACTCGCTCGGGTCGACGCTGAGGTCGGGCGCCGTGACCTCGAACGGAGCTGAGTAGCACACGTCGCCGAGATCGACGTCGAACTGGCAGACGGAGATCCGGGTGGCTCCTTCGGAGGCTGAGAAGGGGACCGTCCCGCTCCCTTCGAGGGTCCCTTCGGAGCCGACGAGGGAGAACCCGATCGGTTCTTGATCGTCGCCCAAACGGACGTCCCACTGACGGGGAGGATCTACGGGCTCGAACCCACTCCCCGTCACCTGGATCGTCGTCCCGGGAGGACCCACCTCCTGAGAGAGGAAGATGGTCGGTGTCACCGTGAAGAACGTGGTGGCGCACTCGACACCGTCGGCGCAAAACTCGATCTGAGCGACCCCGCCGAACGCCCCGGCCGGGATCGTCCCGTCGCCGGTCAGGGACCCGTTGTCGTCTACCGCGAGAGTCGGCGTCCAGGTCTCGTTGCGGAAGGTGGCGATGATGTCGGAAGGATCGACCGCCTCCCCCGGGTCGCCGGGCTCGACGCTGGTTACGAACCACCCCTCTCCCGAAACCACCACCGACGTGCTCGGTGGCCCTTCATCGGGGCTCACGGCGACGGAGGTGGTGTCCTGGGCGAAAGCCGGGAGAGCGGATAGAAGGAAAGCGGTCACCAGCATCGCGGCGGGAATCGGGAACCGTGACCACCGGCTCCCCACGCTCTCTGTGGTTCCGTCTCTCGCCACGGCGACCTCCCAGGATGCCGGTCAGCGACGACTACCCAAGCGGCTGGGCTCGCTCCTCAACCGGAGCGCGCTCTGCTGTCAAAGATACGCCGCGGCTTAACCCGGTAGTGACGGAGGTTTCGGGAGTTCGCCCGCCAGCCACATCCGCACCGCCCGCCAGTAGCTCAGGTGCGAGGGCGAGGCGGGATGACCAGCCTCGGCGGGCCGGAACCCCAACTCGAGAAGCCAGGGGGGCTCCGCTGTCGCCCTGACGGCGCTCACCCGGCCCTCGATGAGCGCCAGGTCGCCCTCCACCCGACATTCGCCGTCGAGCGCTTCGACACGGGCGGCCACCTCCCCGAGAGGGACGAGCAGGGAAAACGATCCGCCGAAACGGTGGACCGTCGAACTCGAAGCATGGATCCCCACCCGAACCACGTCCTCCCTGATGAGGACATCGCCGCTCGACAGAACAGCGAGCGCGGGTGGTTCGGCAGCGGTCGCCAGGACGACGGCGATTCCGCCGGTTTCGTCTGGCAGCGGCTCGAGGGCGGCCTGGACACGTCGTGCCAACTCGTCTGTCACGGGATCAGGTCTCGCTGTCTGGCCCAATCGGCCGTGATACCTGTCACCACCCGGGGAGCAGACCTCAACGTCCCGAGGTCGCCCGATCCCGTGAGGACCATGGCGATGCGCAGCTCCTCGATGATCATCTCGAGCTGACGGATCACGGCCTCCTCGTCCTCCATCGCTGCCTCGAGAATCACCCGTCCGAGCCCCACCGCGTGGGCTCCGAGCGCCAGGGCCTTGGCGGCGTCGAGACCATTCCGGACGCCCCCCGTGGCGACTACTGGAAGGCTCCCGGAGGCGGCCTCGAGGACGGAAATAGCCGTGGGAATCCCCCAATCGGCGAATGTCTCTCCCAATCGCGCTCCTCGCCGGTCGCCCTGGCGGTCCGCCCGAATCCCTTCAATGCGAGCGAAGCTGGTGCCGCCCGCCCCGCCGACATCGACCGCCGCCACACCGACGTCGGACAAGGCGGCCACGGCCTCTTTCGCCATGCCCGAACCCGTTTCCTTGGCCATGACCGGCACCGGGCTCCAGGCACACAACTCCTCGAGAGCCGCCAACAGGCCGGCCATGGCTCGATCCCCCTCTGGTTGGATGAGCTCCTCGGCGATGTTCAGGTGCACGATGAGCATCTGGGCATCGAGCATCCCAACGGTCTCCTCGATATCGCTTCTCTGCAGCGGTTCGTCGGGACCCTGAGCCACGAGCTGGCAGATGCCGATATTGGCGAGGACGGGAGCCGTGGGAGCATTCTCGCGGATCACCGTGTAAGTCGTCCGCAGGCTCGGGTCACGGAGGGCGGCCCTCTGACTACCGGACCCGATGGCGATGCCGAGCTGCTCTGCGGCGGCGGCGAGGCGGGCGTTGATCGGCGTCGACTCATGATGTCCACCGGTCATCGAGGCGATCACCAACGGGGCCCGAAGCGGAATCGCAACCAGAACCGCTGACGTGTCCACGTCTGCAGGACTCAGCTCGGGCAATGAGGCCGGGATCAGGTGGATGTCGTCCCAACCTGCGTCGATACCGGCTTGGCTTTCCGGTCGGAGCGCCGTTTCGAGGTGCTCCTTCTTGCGATTCGAGACCGAGCTCACGGGCTGCAAGCTAACAAGGCGATGGGCCTGACAGACAGCGGTACACTCGGCGCCCCCAGCGGCTGGAGCGCATGAAGCGAAGGATTGTCGTCGGCCTTTCTGGATCCAGCGGGGCGGTGTACGGTGTTCGCCTGGTCGAGGTCCTCGCGAAGGTGGCGGAGGTTGAGACACATCTCGTAGTTTCCTCTGGTGCCCGCGCCACCATCACTTACGAGACAGACCGAAGCGCCGATGAGGTCACCGACATGGCCGACGTCGTCTATGACGATCGTGATCTCGGCGCCGCCGTCGCATCCGGGACATTCCTCACCGACGGGATGGTGATTGCACCCTGTTCGATCAAGACGCTGAGCGCGGTGGCCAACTCGTTCAACGACAACCTGATCACCCGGGCGGCCGACGTGACATTGAAGGAGTCCCGGAAGTTGGTGATGGTTGTCAGGGAGACTCCCCTCCACCGGGGGCACCTGGCGCTGATGATGCAGGCGGCCGAGGCGGGCGCCGTGATTCTTCCACCCGTCCCAGGGTTCTACACACGCCCCCGGACAATGGCCGATCTCGTTGACCACACCATCACCAAGATCCTCGACCAATTCCATATCGAGGCGGGTCTGATCGAACGTTGGTCGGGTCTCACCTGAGCCCGGGTTCGGTCGCATGGAGCGATTATTCCAGCTCAAGGCTTGAACAGCAATGGTTGTTGCTACCATCGCCCGCGTTCGACCGGGAAGGATTAGAGGTGGCTGGCGACCGCGCTCCGAGAATCTCTCGGTACATGGCCCCCGTTTGGGGCCATCACCCATCGGAGTGAGGTTCTCTCCGCCCCGAGCAGCCGGCCGATGAAACGACGGCGTCTCCCGTCGCTCCGCTCCTTGGTGGTCGACGTGGCCCCGCTCATCGAGCACCGACAATTCCGGTACTTCTTCGGGAGCAGGTTGGCGTTCGATGCTGGCCGCCAACTCATCATCGTTGCCCTGCCTCTCCAGATCTACGGGCTCACCGGGTCGTCTCTCGCCGTGGGACTGATCGGTGCCGTGCAGCTCGTACCCACCCTGGCGGTGTCGCTGATCGGAGGGGCGTTGGCCGA
>DATFFO010000141.1:0-9359 GCA_035250025.1 Acidimicrobiia bacterium | reverse complement strand
CGAGTACTGCTCGCCCGACCTCTATACCGCCGTCGCCGGGCGCCTCTCAGGGCGCTGGGTCAACCTCTGGCGGGCAACCGACTACATCGGGGGCCCGGTCGGAGCGCCCGGGGTGGAGGACCGCCAGGTCTTCGACCCGCCCTCCACCCGTGCCCCTGCTCTGGGCGAGGCCCGCCCTCGACCCGCCCGGCACTCCGATTACGACCGCACCGCCGCCTACGACCAGGCCCTGGCCGACCTCGTCTGAGAAGGCGGGCGATGTCGGGTAGGGCCCTGCCGGGGCGCTACCTTGCGGTTCTATGCGGCGCAGAATGCATGCTTCCCCGCTGGCCGACATCTTTCAGACGATCCGTCGTGAGGAGGAGCTTCCGATCGCGTTCTCGGCCGCCGCCCTCGGTGAGGCGGAGAACGCCGAGCCTGCCGAGGTCGAGCGCCAGGACCTGCGTCATGTCCCATTCCTGACCATCGACCCTCCCGACGCCATGGACCTCGATCAGGCCATGGCTCTGGAATCCCTGCCCGGCGGAGCGATCCGGGTCCGCTACGCCATCGCCGACGTGGCTGCCTTCGTGGCTCCGGGTGAGGCCGTCGATGCCGAGGCCCGTCAACGGGGAACCACGGTCTACTGCCCTGATCGCAGTATCCCCCTCCATCCCCCCGCCCTGTCCGAGGACCGCGCCAGCCTGCTTCCTGACCGCGAGCGCCCAGCCGTGGTGTTCGAGATCGATGTGGACGGCGAGGGCGACGTGATCCGTTCCGACGTCCGCCGGGCCTTGGTGCGGAGCCGCCAGCGCCTGGACTACTCCACCGTCCAGGAGCAGTTCGACGACGGCGAGCCCCCGGAGCCGATCGTTCTGCTGGAGCGGTTCGGCAAGGCCCGGATCCAGAAGTCGGTCGAACGGGGCGCCATCGACCTGCGCCTCCCGGAACAGGAGATCGAGCGCCGCCAGGGCCGCTGGCATGTCGTGGCCCGTCACGAGTTTCCGGTTGAGCGGTGGAACGCCGAGGTCTCGCTCCTGACGGGGATGGTGGCCGCCGAGCTGATGGTCGGGGCAGGAGTCGGCATCCTCCGTACCTTGCCGGCGGCGACGCCGGATGCGATCGGCATGCTGCGGGGCGCCGCCAAGGGCCTCGGCATCGCCTGGTCCCGGGACGAGAGCGCGGCCGAGATCCTCTCCGGTCTCGATCCGGCCCGGCCCCGCCAGCACGCCCTCTTCGAGCATGCCACCCGCATCCTTCGAGGTTCGGGGTATCTGGGATTCGTCGACGGCCCGCCGGTGGGCGACTACGGCCACGCCGGCGTCGCCGCCGTCTACAGCCACGTCACCGCCCCGCTCCGCCGGCTCGTCGACCGATTCACGCTCGCCATCTGCGTCGCCCTCTCCGCCGGCCAGCCCGTACCGGAATGGGTCCTGGGGTCGATCGAGGAAGTCCCCGCCATCATGGAGGCGACCGCCACCCGGGCGCAGCGCGTCGAGAGCCGGTGCATCGACGCCGTGGAGGCCTGGGTGCTGCGCGACCGCATCGACGAGACGTTCGAAGCCGTTGTGGTGTCATCGTCGAAGCGGGGGGCCGAGGTCTGGATCGACGAGCCCCCCATCCTGACCTGGATCGATGGTCTCAACGCCAAGGCGGGTGCGGTGATCACCGTCGAGGTAGTGGCCGCCGACCCCGCCAAGGGCGACGTCAAGCTGGAGATGGTGGCATGACGCCCACCTGGCTGCTCGACCCGGATGTCACCTATCTGAACCACGGCAGCTTCGGCGCCACCCCGATCGCCGTCCTCGAAGAGCAGAACCACTGGCGGCGACGGCTCGAGGAGAATCCGGTCCGCTTCTTCGACGAGGAGTACCACCCCGCCCTGGACGATGCCCGGCGGCGACTGGTCGACTTTGTCGGCGGCTCCGTCGAAACCACGGTCTTCGTCAACAACGCCACCGACGGGGTCAATGCCGTCCTCGGGTCGATCGACCTCGACCCCGGAGACGAGATCGTCGTCACCAACCACGAGTACAACGCCTGCCGCAACGCGGCCGAGGTTGCCGCCGCCCGGGCGGGCGCCAAGGTGCTCGAGGTGCCCATCCCGTTCCCCCTGCCCAGCCAGGAGATGGTCCTCGAGCGCATTCAGATGGCGGTGAGCCCCCGCACGCGACTCGTGCTGATCGACCACGTCACCTCTCCCACAGCCTTGATCTTCCCGGTCGCCGAGGTAGTCGCCGCCCTCGAGCCCGAGATCCCCGTGCTCATCGATGGTGCTCACGCTCCCGGCATGCTCGACCTCGACATCGGTGCCCTCGACGCCTCCTACTACGTGGGCAACCTCCACAAGTGGGTCTGTGCCCCCAAGAGCGTCGGGTTCCTCTCCGTTGCCGAGCGTCACGCCGAAACGACCAGCCCGTCGGTGATCAGCCATGGGTGGAACATGTCCTATCCCGACAAGAACCGGCTCCAGGCGCTCTTCGACTGGTCGGGGACCGAGGATCCGTCCCCCCGCCTCTCGGTCCCGGCCGCCATCGACGTCATGGGCAACGCCCACCCGGACGGATGGGAAGGGGTCAGATCGGCCAACCACACCCTCGCCTTCGAGGGGCGCCGCATCATCGTCGAAGCCCTGGGCATCGACCCCGGGATCGACGAGGCCTGGCTGGGCTCGATGGCGGCGCTCGTCATCCCCGGCGAGCCGGAGGAGGGCCAGATCATCGACGAGCTCACCCCCCGCCTCCGTCACAACCACGCCATCGAGGTCCCCGTCTTCTCCTGGGGTGGCCGCCGAGTCCTGCGCATCTCCGCCCAGCGCTACAACCGCCTCGACCATTACCGGCGTCTGGTGGATGCGCTGGTCATGGAGCTGTGACCGAGAACTGGCGTGCAACGCACTGGACCCAGTCCCGTGCGTTGCACGCCAGTCGCCGGCGCTCAGATCTCGGGCGGCGAGTTTCCCACGTGGACCGTGTCGCGCAGGGGCAGCTCGGGGAGGAAGACGACCAGGGCCAGGGCGATGAGGGTGAAGGGGATGGCGACGGCGAAGACCCCCGTGATCGCCGAGGACAGCGCCTCGATCAGCGGCAGGCGGATGCCGGGAGGGAGTTGGGCGATGGCGGCCGGGCTTCCCGTGAGCTCGCCTATCGGGATGTCCCCGGCGCCGTCGGGGAGGCGGGCGGCGATCTCGGTCGCCAGGCGAGAGTTGAGGACGGCGCCGAACAGGGCGGTCCCGAACGACCCGCCCAGCGAACGGAAGAAGGCGGCCGAGGAGGTGGCGACACCCAGGTCCTCCATGTCGACGGCGTTCTGCACCGCGATGACCAGTACCTGCATCACCAGACCGAGGCCGGCGCCGAGCACGATCATGTAGGCGGATGCGGTGAAGAGGCCGGTGTCCGGGCCCATTGTCGAGAGCAGGTAGAGGCCGACGGCAGCGAGGGTGGTTCCTGCCAGGGGATATCGCTTGTAGCGCCCGTGAGCGCTGATGCGCCGGCCGGAGATGATGGAACTCGTCAGGATCCCGGCCATCAGCGGCACCAGCAGCAGCCCGGAGTCCGTGGCGCTCACGCCGATGACCACCTGCAGGAACAGCGGAAGGAAGATGATCCCGCCGAACATGGCGAGGCCGACGATGAACCCGGCGGCTGAGGTGACCGAGAAGACCCGGTTGCTGAAGAGCCGAAGGGGGAGGATCGGCTCGGGGGCCCGCCGCTCCTGGACCAGGAAGAGGCCGAGCAGGACCAGCGCCGCCACTCCCAGCCCGATGATCATGGGCGAGTCCCAGGCGTATTCGCTCCCACCCCATACCGTCACCAGGAGGGCGGCGGTGACACCGGACACGAGGAGGGCGGCGCCGAGATAGTCGATGCTGCGCTGGCGGCGCGTCACCGGGAGGTGGAGGAAACGGGCGGTGGCGAGCAGGGCGAGCAGCCCGATGGGCAGGTTGATGTAGAACACCCACCGCCAGTCGAGATTGTCGACGAAGAAGCCGCCCAGCAAAGGCCCGCCCACCGAGGAGACGGCGAACACAGAGCCCATGTAGCCCTGATAGCGCCCCCGCTCCCGGGGAGAAAGGATGTCGCCGATGATGGTGAGCGCCATCACCATGAGCCCGCCGGCGCCGATGCCCTGGATGGCGCGGAAGGCGATGAGCTGGAACATCGTCTGGGAGAGTCCCGACAAGATCGAGCCCACCAGGAAGACCGAGATCGCCGTCTGGAACATGATCTTCCGGCCGTAGAGGTCGGAGAGCTTCCCGTAGAGCGGAGCACTGGCAGTCGAGGTGAGCAGGTAGGCGGTGACCACCCAGGCCAGGTGCTCGAGGCCGCCCAATTCGCCGACGATGGTGGGGAGGGCGGTGGCGACGATGGTCTGGTCGAGAGAAGCCAGGAACATCCCCAGCATGAGGCTGACGAACACGAGCAGGATCTCGCGCCGTGACATGCCCTGGCGGGGGGCGTCGAGAAGCGGGGCCTCGGTCATCGCCCCTCCAGCTGTTCGTCGACGTCGTCAACGAACCTCTCGAAGAGGGTGACGAACCGGTCGCCGTCGTCCGCCGACCAACCCGACAGGACGGCCGACAGAAGCTCGTGGCGGGAAGCCTCGAACCGGCGGACAAGCCGGCGCCCGGCAGCCGTGGGTTCCGCCAACGAGACCCTTCCGTCCTGAGGGTCGCCGAGCTTGACGACGAACCCGGCCTCCTCCAGCGCCTTGGCGTGGCGACTCATCGTCGAGGCCTCGACCCCATGGTCGGCGGCCAGGTCGGTGATCCGGCGCGGTCCGTCGCTCACGAGCTGCTTGAGCACCAGATAGGCGGGGCGCTCGATCGAGGCGCCGGCGGCGGTGGCGAGCTGGGCGTATAACCGCCGGATAGCGACGCCGCGGGTGAGGGCGGACATGGTCTGGTCGAGGCGGACCACGAGCGGCTGGATGTCGGTTGTGACGTCGTTCACCCAGCGAGGTTACTAGATGTTTGCAGCAGCTAAATAACTGGCGGCCGGGGGGCGATAGACTGATGCCCCCGTGCCGGGACCCTCCTCCGTTCGCAACGTGGCGTTGATCGCGCACGTAGACCATGGCAAGACGACGCTCGTCGATGCCATGCTCAACGCCGCCGGTGTCTTCGCCGCCCACGAGACGCCCGTCGACAGGGTGATGGACTCCTCCGACCAGGAGCGGGAGCGGGGGATCACGATCCTGGCCAAGGCGGCGTCCATCGAATGGAAGGGCGTCAAGATCAATCTCGTCGACACCCCCGGTCACTCCGACTTCGGGGGCGAGGTGGAGCGTGCCCTGGCGATGGTCGACGGTGTCCTCCTGCTCGTCGACGCGGCCGAGGGACCCATGCCGCAGACGCGGTACGTCCTCTCCAAGGCGCTCGGCCGGGGCCTGCCGGCGGTGGTCGTGATCAACAAGGTCGACAGGGCCGATTCCCGCCTCCCCGAGGTGGCGGACGAGATCTATCAGCTTTTCTTCGACCTCGACGCCGAGGACCATCACATCGAGTTCCCGATCGTGTCCGCCATCTCCCGCTCCGGTCGCTCGACCCCCGGACTCGGCATCCCGCCCGAGAACTCCGACCTTTCCGCCATCCTCGACGCCATCGTCGAGACGGTCCCCGCCCCCTCAGGTGACCCCGAAGCACCCCTCCAGGCCATCGTCACCAACCTCGACGCCTCCGATTATCTCGGCCGTCTCGCCATCGGCCGCGTCGAGTACGGGACGTTGCGGGCGGGACAACAGGTGGGCCTGACGCGGGTGGACGGCAGCCTGGTCAAGCGGCGCCTGGTCTCACTGCTCGGTTTCAGCGGCCTGGGGCGGATCGAGGTGGAGGAACGCCAGGCCGGGGACCTTTTCGTGGTCGCCGGCTTTCCCGAAGTGGAGATCGGCGACACCCTCACCGAACCCGACGAACCCCGGCCGCTGCCCCGGCTGGAGATCGACGAGCCGGTTCTGCGGATGACATTCGGCGTCAGCACCTCTCCCATGGCCGGCAGGTCGGGATCCCTCCTCACCTCCCGTCAGATCCGGGCCCGCCTGGATCGGGAGGTCCTGGGAAACGTCTCCATTCGCCTCGCCGAGACCTCGTCGCCGGACGTCATCGAGGTGGCGGGCCGGGGCGAGCTCCAGCTAGCCGTGCTCATCGAGTCGATGCGGCGGGAGGGCTTCGAGCTCCAGGTCAGCCGTCCGGAGGTAATCACCCGGGAGGTCGACGGCTCGGTTCACGAGCCGCGGGAGCGGGCCATCGTCGACGTTCCCGACGAGTACGTCGGCGCCGTCACCCAGGCCGCCGCCCCCCGTCGGGGCCAGGTCGAGGACATGCGGCCCGGCGACCGCGGGAGGACCGTGGTCACGCTCACCGCCCCGGCCCGCGGTCTGCTCGGCTTTCGCTCCGAGCTCATGACCACGACGCGGGGCACGGCGCTGGTGAATCAGCATCTGGCCGGATGGATTCCGTGGGCCGGTGAGATCGGCGGACGGGCGGGCGGCGCCATGATCTCAGACCGCTCGGGCACTGCCACCGCCTTCGCCCTCGACAACCTTCAGAAGCGGGGGGAGTTGTTCATCGGTCCCGGTGATGCCGTGTACGAGGGCATGGTGATCGGCGAGAACTCCCGACCTGACGAGATGACGGCGAACCCGGCCCGGGCCAAGCAGCTCACCAACATCCGCGCCGCGGGATCGGACGAGGCCGTCAAGCTCAAGCCTCATCGCCGGCTCACCCTCGAGGAAGCCATCGAGTGGATCGAGGACGACGAGTTGGTCGAGGTCACCCCCGACGCCATCCGGGTCCGGAAGCGCTACCTCACCGAACCCCAGCGCCGGCGGAGTCGGAAGGACTGACGCCCTCGCCCCGCTCCAGGCCCTTGGTGGAGAGCCAGGCGAGCACCAGGCCGACGGCGAGGTTGAAGAGCAGATCGAGGCCCACATCCTCGGCTGACAGCAAGTAGTCCACCACGAAGCCGCGCTGGGCCGTCAGGTCGAGCCTCCCCGCCGCCAGGCCCGGCTCCACGTCGACGACCACACCGAAGGTCTTCGAGGGCGGTTCACTGGGTGGCAGGGGTGGGTCCGGCGGCGCCCCCACGGTCGTGGTCGTGGCCGGAACCGTGGTGGTCGTGCTCGATGTCGTGGAGGATGGGCCAGGGGCGGTCGTCGTGGTGGTGCTGGTGCTCGTGGTCGTGCTCTCGGACGGGCGTTGCGGGCCGGTGGTGGTCGTGGTGGGCCGGGGACGGGTGGTTGTAGTCGTTTCCGGCGCCGTGGTGGTGGGGGGTCCGTGGGGCGGACGGGTAGTGCTCGTGGTGGACGTGGTCGTCGGTGGCGTCGTTTTTGTCGTCGCCGGTGTCGTGGTGGACGAGGTGGTCGAGACCGTGGTGGGCGTGGTCGAGGTTGTCGTCGTCGTCGCCTCGGGCACGGAGATGTCGATGTGGACCTCGTCCCAGGACATGGAGGTGGCGAGGGCCAGCCCGGTGGCCAGCAGGCGGACCCGCAGCATCCCTCCCACGGGCAGGCCGACGGTGTATGTGCCCTCGGCGCCGGCGTTGTGGGTCTTCAGCGTGGCCCAGCCACCGCCGTCGACCGACACTGCCACTTTGGCCTGCCCCGACACCAGGAGACCCCCCGGGAAGTCAAGCTCGTAGCGGAGTTCGGCTCCATCGGCGTCCGATGTGTCCACCTTGCGGTATACCCCGAGCTCTGTCACGCCCAGCAGCGCGGCGATCTGCAGGCAGTCGCCGCTGCAGCCGCTGGAGGAGACAGCCACGCTGCCCCGGTCGGGGCCGTCGCTCTCACCCACCTCGGTCCAGGCGGAGTCCCAGGGATGGGAGCCCGACGAGCCCGAGTAGCCTCCGCTGTCGAAGTCGTCGGCCACGGTGCGGTCGGCATCGAGCCCGAGAGCGGCTGTGCTCAGTGCCAGAAGGAGGACGAGGGTGATTGCAGCGAGGACGCGTCTCATGGTGCCGAGCCCGCGTGGACCAACTCGGATTCGACCGGAGTTGCGGTCGGGGTCTTCGTGGCAGGCAGGCTCAGCACGAACAGGGTTTCTTCTTCGATCCGGGTGTGTTTGACGGTGCCACCCATGGCCCGGGCGAACTCGCGGGCGACCCAAGTACCCAGGCCCAGGGTCCCGGTCAGGAGGACGTCTGTCCCCTGATGGATGAACCGGCTGTACAGCCGGGGCGTCATCTCCTCCGCCACTCCGGGGCCGTGGTCGATCACCGCGCACAGGACGGCGTCGTCTTCCGAGTCGAGGACGATGCTGATGGGCTCTCCACCGTGGCGGATGGCGTTCGAGACCAGGTTCACCAGGATCTGGCGGGTCCGACCCGGATCGGCCAGCGCCGGCGGGGCTTCCCCCCGCACGGCGATGTCGACCTGACGGAACCGCTCGACAACCTGACGGGCGATCTCGGCGAGGTCGGTCGGGACGAGTTCCACGTCGATTCCGGGCCCGTCGAGCCGCGAGGCGGCGATGAAGTCGTCGACCATCCGGCCCAGCTCGCCCGACTCCGTGTTGATCACGGTCACCATCTCCCGGTCGGCGCCGGCCTCGGGGGGCGAGTCCATGAGCACCTCCGAGAAGCCGTGGATGGCGGTGAGCGGAGTGCGGATCTCGTGTGACATCCCGGCGATGAACTGGTCCTTGGCCCGGTTCACCTCTCGCTCGGCCTCGACCTGCGCCTCCATCTTCACCCGGGCGGTCTCGACCTGGCGGGCGGCGCGGCGCCGGTAGACAACGATGGCGGCGATGGGAAGGATCATCGTGACCAGCAGGCGTACCAGGGCGGACATCCGCCCGAACGAGGACTGGCTGGCCTCGATGTCGGCCTGGATGTCTGTCAGCTCGGCGCGGAGGAGCTCGCTCTCCTCGGAAAAGGCAGCCTCGATCGCCCCCATGTCGACGGGTCGGGCGCCCAGCAGCTCGAGATAGGCGGCCAGCCCGTCATCGAGATGGTCGGGGGCCCCGTCCGCCAGGTCGGCAAGCGCGCCTGTCACGTCCTCTAATTCGGAGATGGCCAGCTCGACTGCTGCCGGTGGCACCACCTCGGCCCGGGCAAGCTGATCGAACGTGCCCACCTGGCCGGCAGAGAGGCGGGCGAGGGCGGCTGTGCCGAGCGTGGCGTTGGTCCAATGAAGCCGTTCGGCGTTGGCGGCGACACGTGATCCGGTCGAGGCGTTGACGAAGAGGACGACGAGCACCAGCAGTGTCGCCGAGGCGGCGACAGCGGGGAGGAGGACCCTGCCACGATTCGAGCTCGCCACCCCTGAAAGATCGACATTTCGGGCCGATTTCTTGAGCGCTCCTACGATGGCCGGGTGACTTCTGAGACAGTCGGATTCGCCGGCATCGGCATCATGGGATCGGGCATGGCCGCCAATCT
>DATFFO010000140.1:0-34546 GCA_035250025.1 Acidimicrobiia bacterium | reverse complement strand
CGGAAGCGACACCAACGTGCCGGGACCGGCGTCGCACCAGACCCGTGTCCCGTTCCGTTCGATCAGATAGCCCGAGGCCGGGCGCCCGGCGGCGGGGTAGGTCCCGGACGACCCGAGAACGGTCAGGCGCACGTCACGGCGCCAGTCTCTCTGTCGCCCAGTCGCCATCCCGGCGGCGGTAACGAACGCGGTCGTGGAAGCGATTGGGTCTCCCCTGCCAGAACTCGAACACGTCGGGGAGAATCCGAAAGCCGCCCCACCATTCGGGCCGGGGGACGTCGCCGTCGGGATAGGTGGCGGCGAGCTCGTCCCACCGCGCATCGAGCGTTGCGCGGTCCGAAACGACTGCCGACTGGGGCGATGCTGCCGCCGCCAAGCGGCTCCCCGGGGGCCGCGATCTGAAGTATGCGTCGGAGATGGCGGGGGCCACCTCCTCGACCCCGCCCTCCAACCGGATCTGGCGATGGAGGTCCATCCACACGAAACAGGCGGCGGCGCGAGGGTTCTCGGCCAGCTCGCGGCCCTTGCGGCTCTCGGTACTGGTGTAGAAGACGATCCCGGCCGGGGAAAAGTCCTTCATGAGCACCGCCCGGGCCGACGGAGCGCCGTCGGCGGAAGCCGTGGCGAGGACGAAGGCGTTGGCCTGATCGACTCCGGCCGCGACGGCCGCCTCGAACCAGAGGGCGAACTCGTCGAACGGGTCGGCCGCCATGTCAGCCCGCGACAGGCCGGTCGACTCGTATTCAACACGCAGCGCTGCCAGGTCCGGCGGTCTCACGGCGGTCACGATAAAGCGTCGAACCTCGCCGGCGTACCCTGAGCGCCATATGAGCGACCCCGCCGCCTCCCTCGCCACCATGGTTGGGCGCGCCATCCGCCGCCGGTGCCCGCGCTGCGGGGCGGCGGGCATCTTTCGTAGCTACTTCGAACTGCTTGACAACTGCCCTGAATGCGGACTGCGCTTCGAGCGGGAACAGGGCTACTGGGTCGGCTCGATGATCATCGTGACCACGCTCACGCTCACCCTGTTCATCGTTCTGTTGGTGGGCGGGATCCTGCTCACGTGGCCGGACGTGCCGTGGGGTTGGCTCCTGGGGATCACGATCGGCGCCAACGTCATCATCCCGGTGCTGGCGTACTCGCGTTCGAAGACGCTCTGGGTTGCATTCGATCTGTCCTGGCATCCACTGGAGCCGGCCGAGATCGAGGCCGCCCGCCTCGCCGTGGCGGCCAGTCGGGCGGACTAAATCACATCCGCTTGGCGACCTCGTCGAGCATCACCTCGGTGGCTCCGCCTCCTATCGACTGGACGCGGGCGTCGCGGTACATCCGCTCGACCGCGGTCTCGGCGATGAAGCCCATTCCGCCGTGGAACTGGACACAGTCGTAGAGCACGTCGTTCACCAGCTCGCCGACGAGCGCCTTCACCTCGGAGACGTGGCGAACGGTGTCCACTCCCTGCTCCTCCAGCCAGGCGGCGTGATATGTGAATTGGCGGGCGGCGTCCACCCGTGCCTGGTCCATTGCTAGCCGCTGACGGATCGCTTGCTTGGTCCACAGGGCCGAGCCGAAGGCCCGCCGCTCCCGCAGGTGCTCGACGGTGATCTCGATTGCTCGCTGAGCCTCGCCCAGGGACTGGCCGGCGAGGATGAGCCGCTCGTTCTGGAAGTTCTCCATGATGTAGTAGAAGCCCCGGTTCTCCTCACCGATCAGGTTGGAGGCGGGGACGAAGCAGTCCGAGAAGACCAGCTCGGCGGTGTCTGACGACCGCCATCCCATCTTGGAGAGCGAACGACCGACCGTGAACCCATCAGTGCCCTTCTCGACGAGGAACATGGACACACCGCGCGAGCCCTTGACATCGGGGTCCGTCTTGGCGGCGACGAGGATGACGTCGCCCTCCGCGCCATTGGTGATGAACATCTTGGTGCCGTTGATCACGAAGCCGTCCCCGTCGGCGCGGGCAGTGGTGCGGATGGCGGCAACGTCGGATCCGGCGTCAGGCTCGGTGACGGCGATGCCGGCGATCTTCTCTCCCGACAGCATCGTCGGGAGATATCTCTGTTTGAGGTCGTGGGAGCCGAATTTGATCAGGTAGGGCATGGCGAGGTCGGTGTGGGCGAGCACGGTTATGGCGAAACCACCGAAGGTGGACCGGCCCAGCTGTTCGGCGAACACGACGGAGGCGAGGGCCCCGAGCCCGATGCCTCCGTACTCCTCTGGGACCCTCAACCCGAAGAACCCGATCTCTCCCATCTTGCGCAGGACGTCACGTGGGACGCGTCCCTCGGTCTCCCAGGCGTCGGCCACCGGGACGACCTCGCGTTCGACGTACTCGGCCGTCTGCGTGGCGACTGCCTGGAGGTCCTCGTCGAGGTAGATGTTCATTACTGATCGCCGGCTTTGGCGAGGACGGCCTGGCCCGCTTTGCTTCGGTACTCGAGATGTTGGGCCCGGCAGAAGCGGCGGGCGACCCGCGCCACCCCCTTCAGGTCGATGCCGTGGTCGATGCCCAGACCGTCGAGGAGCCAGAGCACATCCTCGGTGGCCACGTTTCCCCCGGCCCCGGGAGCATAAGGGCAACCTCCCAAACCGCCCGCCGACGAATCGAGCCGGCTGACACCCGCCTCGAGCGCCACCGTGAGATTGGCGATGGCCTGGCCGTAGGTGTCGTGGAAGTGGACACCGACCTTTTCCACCGGCACCTGGTCGAAAACCTTGCCGAGGACCCGCTCCACATCAGGCGGGGTTCCCATCCCGATCGTCTCGCCCAGGAAGACCTCGTCACAGCCCCACTCGAGCAGGGTGGCCGCCAGCACGGCGACCCTGTCGGGATCGGTGGGGCCCTCGTACGGACAGTGGGTCATGGTGGAAACGTAACCCCGAACGGTCATCTCGGAAGGGACGAGATCCATGATCTGGCGGATGCGGGCCATCGCCTCGTCGACGGTGGCGTTGACGTTGTTGCGGCTGAACGTGTCCGATGCCGCCGTGAGCACGCCTATCCCGTCGATACCGGCCTCGATCGCCGCTTCGAGGCCACGTCGGTTGGGGGCCAGGCCCTGGAGATACAGCCCGGATCGGGACACTCCGGATACGACCTCGGCGGCGTCCGCCATCTGCGGCACGGCCGTCGGACTTACGAAGCTGACCGCATCGAAACTCACCAAACCACAGGCGGCGAGATCGTCGATGAGGCCGATCTTGGCCCCGGTGGCGACGAACGCTCCCAACGACTGCAATCCGTCGCGAGGGCTCGATTCGGTGATGACCACACGGGCGGGTCGACTCATCGTTGGGCGAGAATACCGGCCGTCCCGAGAGGCGAATCTGTCGTCGGTCAGGCGTGAACGAGATCCGCCTGGAAGGGCTGGATCATGATGCACTCGCCGGGACACTCTTCGGCGGCTTCGATGGCCAGGTCCATCTGGTCGTCGGGGATGCGCGCCAGCCCCCGGGCCCCGTCGGGTCCGGAGTCAGGACTTCCCTTTTCGTCGAAGATGACCCGGCGCCCGAAGTTCTTGGCCTCTTCCTTGACGACCCAGAGCCCGTCGTCACGCGGCTCGAACACGTCGGGGCAGATCTCTGAGCAGATCCCGTCCCCCGTGCACAGGTCCTGGTCGATCCACACCATCAATCGGGTGGTTTCGTTGGCCACTGTCAAAGTCTCCTGGAATCGGGGCTGGACCCCCAGCCTATTGCATGGCCCACCCTAGGCGAGACGATCGCCCGCTCCTGCGCGGCCCTCTCCATGACGCTTCACTTCAGGCCGGCCCTACGCTCGTCGACACAGTCCACTGATGCGTCGACTCCTGTCTCTCCTTGCTCTGGCCGGTCTCGCGATCGCCGCCGCCGTCCCCGCCTCCGGGGCCGACGATCTGTGGCTGGACGAGGACTTCGTCGATGGCCCGAAGATCTTCAGCCGGGTCGTCTACGACATGCAACCGCTCACTTCGGGCCACCAGGGGGCGGGGGCGAGGTCGATCATCCCCGAGGGGGGCCACTGGGGATCGTCGGGCCATTGGGAGTTCTCCGACCACGGTCTGAGCGATCCCGAGGAGCTGTACTGGCGCTATTGGATCAAGTTCCCCGAAGGCTTCTACATCGAGCCCCGCAACCGCGGCAAGCTTCCCGGCCCCGCCAACCTCTATACCTACAACTGCCTCGGCAACCGCCCGTCGACCCCAACCGAACCATGCTGGTCGGCTCGCATGATGTTCTCGCGGGATTACAACGGGCTGGCCGAGCCCGACCCCGACGGTCCCGACGACAAGACGCTTCTCGGCTCCTACGTCTACCACCTGGACTCTCCTCCCGACAGGGGGGATCTCTGGGACTGGGACAACGAGGTCGCCCTCCTCGACCATGGCAGGTGGTATTGCGTCGAGGGACGCATCGACCTCAACACGCCCGGTGCTCACGACGGCAACCTCCAGGGATGGGTCGACGGCAAGCTCGCCTTCGATCAGGGCGGGATCGCCTTCCGGCGGGCCAACGAAGGGCATCTGGACGTCGACAGCTTCTGGTTCGACATCTACTACGGCGGCGATGCCTCCGTCGAAGCCAACGAGATCCACTTCGACTCCCTGGCGTTGGGACCGGAAAGGATTGGCTGTGACGATGCCCCGGTACCGGCGGAAGGCACCTTCGCCGACGACGACGACTCGGTCCACCAGGCAGACATCGAGAAGATCGCCGCCGCCGGAATCACCCGAGGATGCAATCCGCCCGCCAACACCCTCTACTGCCCCGACCAGCCCGTCACCCGCGGGCAAATGGCCGCCTTCCTCGTCCGCGCCCTCCACCTCGCCCCCTCACCCGGGACGTTCACCGACACCAACGGCCACACCTTCGAAGCCGACATCGCCGCCCTCGCCTCCGCCGACATCACCAAGGGCTGCAACCCCCCCGCCAACACCCTCTACTGCCCCGACCTGCCCGTCACAAGGGCGCAGATGGCCGCGTTCCTTGTCCGGGCTGGACTGACGGGCTGAGGGCGTGACCGAGCCCGAGCTGCGACCGCCTCCTCAAGCGCGGGGCAGGGAATCCTCGTTTCTCATCGTCTGGCTAGTCCTGATCATCGCCATCGTCGTGGCTCTCGTCTTCGCCTACCGACTTACCGGCGGGGTGCGAGTGCTGTTCATCGGCAACAGCCACACGTTCTCCAACGACCTGCCGACGATGGTCGATGAACTGGCTACGTCGGGCGGGATGGCGATCTCGACTGAGATGATCGCCATAGGTGGAGCCTGGCTGGCCGACCACGCTCGCTCGCCGGAGGTGGCCACCGCACTGTCAGAGGGCGATTACGACTTCGTCGTTCTGCAGGAGCAGTCGATGGCTCCGGCCGACCCCGGCGTGGCGCAGGAGTCGACCTATCCCGCCGCCCGCCAGCTGGCTCAGATGGCTTCCGCAGGTGGGGCCGAGATCGTCTTCTTCCAAACCTGGGCCCACCGGGGAGGCAACCAGGATGTCGGGCACGGGAGCTTCGCCAGCATGCAGGACGCCATCACGGCCACGTATTCCGACCTCGCGGTGCGCTACGCCGGTGACGTGGCGCCTGCCGGTGAGGCGTGGCGAGCCCACTTCACCTCCGGATCATCGGTCCCGCTCCATGCCGACGACGGCTACCACCCCAATCCGTCCGGCAGCTACCTCGCCGCCGCAGTCATCGCCGCCACCATCAGCGACATCGATCCTCGGGAGTTCGCCTGGTGGGGTCCCCTGGAGGAGACCGCGGCGCGAGCCATGCTCGAGTCAGCCCACCTGGCGATCGAAGGCCAATAGCCGGACCCGCCACGTAGCGGGGCTCCGCCTCGCCCGGACGACGCGGACGGTTAGGCACCCCGCGGCATCCGGCGCGCCGGCCATCACCTCAGAACTGACAGCCGCATCCCTGCGTCTACGGTGGAAGACAAGACTGCCCCAGGGGGAAAGCATGAAGAGAGTCCTCGTCATCGTCGTAACGCTGTTGGCCGCCGGGTGTGGGACGGGCAGCGATCCCGGCGCCACCGCGACCACTACCGAGACCACCACGACCACGGCCGAGCCCACGACATCCACGTCGACACCTACCTCGACATCCCCTTCGACGTCGACAACCAGCTCGACCCAACCAACGACCACGACCACGTCCTCCGCCCCGACCACCAGCACCACCGCATCCGCCGGGACGACTCCCGCTCCGGCGGACGAGGTCCTGTCCCCCGCCGGGTTCTGGGAGGTCAGGGTTGGTGAGACGATCGCCGAGAACGAGAGCAGGATCGGCGGCGCGTTCGACGAGCTGGGCGGAGATCCGACGTCGTGCCTCGTACTTCAGCTTCCCGAAGTCGGCGGCACCTACTTCATCGCCTCCACCCTCACGGACGAACCCGTCGACAGCCGCCAGAACCTGGTGGTGGGAAGGGTCTCGACCGAGGCGCCCGGTTGGGTCAGCGCGAACGGGGTCGAGGTGGGGATGCCCGTCGCCGAGGCCGAGGCCGCCCTGGGAGACTCGATCACCGACCGCCAGCCCCACTTCTACGTCGACGGTGGTGAGTACCTCGTCGTGGGGCCTGAGGACAGCCGCTACATCTTCGAGACCGACGGCGAGGCGATCACCGCCATCCACGCCGGGATGGAACCCATCGTGAGCTACGTGGAGGCCTGCTCCTGAGATCTCCCTGAGACCCCAGCTTTTCGCGCATCGATCCGTCGTAAACGGTGCTCCTGATGCGCCAAAAACGGGCCTCGCGGCCTTTTAGTTGTGGAGGTGCGGGGAGTCGAACCCCGGTCCGCTGAGCCATCCGCGTCGGCATCTCCGAGCGCAGCCATCAGCGAGCTTTCGGACGATGGGATGCTGATGGCACAGGCCCCTTCGCCCTATCCGGAGTTGTCTTTGCCCGCCGGTCCCGGACCCCGGCGGACGCATCCCGCGAAGCGACGCCTGTCACCGGTGGTGCGGGAGCCCACCGGGCAGACGGGTTGCTACTGAGTGTTAATCAGGCAGCCAGTGCGAAGTTGTCTTCGGCACTTATTGTTGGTTCCGGCTATTTAACGGGGCATCCGGATTCCCCGGCTCGCTTCCGACGCTTCAACACTCAACGTCGAATCCAATTCACCCCCATGGGTGTCTCGACATTGTACCCGAACCTCCAACAAAGGGAGTAACGGGCCACTCTCCGTGAGGACTGCTGTGGCATACGAACCCAGGGGGTATCTCGGATGCGGAAAAGGATGACGGTGCTCGGGCTGTTGCTCGGCGGGTGCCTGGTGTTGGCGGTGCCCGGCGCCGCCGCCGAGCTCGACTCGGCGGATCGGGCGCTGATCCACGGCTACGACCCGGGCGCTATGCAGCTGCTGTGGGCGGCGGTTCTCGACACCGAGGCTGACGACGCCTGTGAGCTGGGCGAAGGCACCGAGGATGGTGAATTCGTCTACGAGGTTTCCGAGGCCGGCGATGTCACGGTCGATGGGGTCGAGGGGGATTGCTCTTTCAATGTGACCGACGTGACCGGACCTCAAGGCCAGGTCAACCACGGCTCGGTCGTCTCTAACTTCGTCCAGGCGCTGAAGGAGTCTGGCTACGAAGGAGGAGTGGGGTGCTTCGTTCGCATCATCGCCCAGTCGGATTACGGCCAGGGCGATCAGCAGGTCACCGTCTCCGAAGCCGCCGACTCCGACGAGGTGCCCGACGAGGGCGCCACCTCCGCCGAGCTCACGGTCACCGAGACCACGTGCGGTAAGCCGGACCACGCCGGACCGCCAGAAGGCAACGGCAAGCCGGACGACGCCGGGCCACCCGACGGCAACGGCAAACCAGACGATGCCGGGCCACCCGAAGGCAAGGGCAAGCCCCCTTGGGCGGGAAATGGCGGTAACGGCAAGCCCTGACCGGGGCTGTCGTGGCGAGGAACCCGACCGTTCGGTGTGCATGGAGCGACGATCATTGTCGTCCCAAGCACACTGAATGAGGGGGCGGGCCAGGGCGCTGGTTCAGTGTGCATGCGCCTACCGCCAGTGGTGTCGCAGGCACTCTCAACGAAGCGGGAGCAGGGCCTCAACGGGCCCGGCGGCGGGCGCGCTGCATCTCGCGCTCGTGCTCCTTCTTCTTGAGGTCGGCGCGCTTGTCGATGGTCCGCTTCCCCTTGCCCAACCCGATCTGGATCTTCGCCTTGCCATCCCTGAAGTAGAGACGCATGGGGACGAGGGTCAACCCCTTCTCGGCGAGGGTTCCGGCGATGCGATCGATCTGGTGGCGGTGGAGAAGGAGCTTGCGGCTGCGCTCGGGGTCGTGGCCGCCTTCGCGGGCGTAGTCGTAGGGGCCGATGTACGCCCCCACCAACCACATCTCCCCGTCTCGAATGTGGCCGAAGCTGTCCTTCAGGTTGGCCTTGCCGGCTCGCATGCTCTTGACCTCGGAGCCGGTGAGGACGATCCCCGCCTCCCAGTCGTCGATGATGTCGAAGTCGTGGCGAGCCCGCCGATTGGTTGCCAGCACCTTCAACTCGGACTGCGGCGCCTCCGACCCGCCGCTCTTCTTGGAGGTCATCCCATGTACCCCGACGGGTCGACGGGGCTGCCACCCAGCCGCACCTCGAAATGGAGGTGGGAGCCGGTGCAGTAACCCGTGCAACCGACATATCCGATCACCTGGCCCTGGCTCACCGAGGCCCCGGTCGAGACGGCGATCGACGACTGGTGGGCATAGAGCGTGGCCAACCCACCGCCGTGGTCGATCACGACGGCGTTCCCGTAGCCGCCTCGGGTGCCGGCGGAGACCACGACGCCATCGGCGGCGGCCACGATCGGGTCACCCGACGAGGCGCTCATGTCCCAGCCGGTGTGGAGCTTCTTCGTGCCGAAGATCGGGTGTATCCGGTAGCCGAAACCCGAGCTGACACCGCCGGGGACGGGCCGCATCAATCCACTGGCCGGGGGCGTGCCGGTAGCAGGGCGAGCCGCCAGTTCCTTCTCCAGGGCGGCGGCGTCGGCCTCCAGCCCGTCCTTGTGCTCCTCGAACGCGGCGATCTGGGCGGTGATGGAGACGACGAGGGACTCGGCTTCGGCGGCCGCCTGGGCCGCCTGCGCCTTGAGACTGTCGACGCGGGCGACCTCTTCGACCTGAGCGGCTTGCTTGTTGTCGAGCTCGGCCAGCAACTCCTCCTTCAAGCCCCGCTGGTCGGTGAGGATGCCCTGTTGCCGCTCCTCTTCGGCCTCGAGGATGTCGAGCTGGTTCAGGAGGGTCGTGCTGTCGCCCCTGAGTCCGTCGACGTAAGCGAAGCCGATCGTGGCCTCCTCGGCGTCGGCGAAGCCGAACAGTCGGGTGCCGTCGAGCGAGGCGTTCATGTACAGCTCGACGACCTGAACCGAGAGGGCTTCCTTGGTATCGGAGACCTTCAGCTGGGTGGTGGCGAGGGCGGCCGTGAAATGGTCGAGCAGACCCTGGACCCTGGCCAGCTCCACCTCCTCGGCGGCGATGTCAGCCTCGATCGAGTCGAGGACTCCCTGGGCCACCTGGACCTGGCCGACCAGGTCGGCCAACTGGTTCTTGGCGGCCAGCACCGACTCGGCCGCCGCCGTCTTCTCGGCCTGGGCGGCGCCGATCTCGGCGCTGAGGGCATCGATCTGGTCCTTGACTTCCTGGAGCTCGGACTCGGTGTTGCCCCAGGCGTTCCCCCCGACGAGAAGGGCCGACCCGATCAGAACCGCCAGGAGGAAGATGCGGCGGCGCATCACACCGGCTCGAGCGCCCGCCTTGCACCGGCAGGGCGTCCGCCGTCGGCTTCACGGAGGTATCGGCTCAAGCCCAGAAGGCTTCCGATCACCCCGGCAGCCGCCCCGAAGAACAGGAACACGACTCCCCAGCGCAGGAAGAAGTCTCCCGGTATTTCCAGATTGAAGAGACGGAACCCGACCGCCGCCCCCGCCAGGGTGCGGGCCGCGACCCAGATCGAGAACACCGCCAGAACCGCGCCGACAATGCCCTCGATCAGTCCCTCGAGGAGGAAGGGGACCCGAATGAACCAGTTGGAGGCACCGACGAGCTTCATGATCGACACCTCGTCGCGGCGGGCGTAGATGGCGAGGCGGATGGTGTTGGCAATGAGGATGACGGCACACACGCCCAGCACAACCGACAGGCCGATCGCCAGCAGGTGCAGGGCGCGGGAAAGGGCGGAGATCTGTTCGATCTCCTGGGCGGCCGACGAGATCTTCTGGATCAGAGCCGGCTGCTGGTTGAGACGGAACTCGACGGTCTCGTAGAGGTCGAGGTCGTTGAGCTCGATGCGGATGGAAGCGGGCAGCACCGACGGGTTCTCAAGGATCTCGAGGAGGTCGGGGTCGTTGGCGAAGATCTCCTGGTACTCGCGGTATGCCGCCGTCTTGTCGATGTAGAAGGCGGTCCGCACCTCGTCCCAATTCTGAACTTCAGCCAGGAGCGTCTGGTGGGCGTCGGCCGGCACGCCGTCACGACCGGCATCGTTGAGGAAGGCGATGATGTGGACGCCCTCCTTCCACTTCGCGGTGTTGAGGTCGACGAGCTGGCTGAAGGCGAGGGCACCGAAGGCGAGGAACAGGGAAACGAACACCGCCAGGACCGCCCCCGTGACGACGAGAAGGTTGCGGCGCAGGTTGACGAGTGCCTCGCGGACGAGGAATCCGACCCGGCTCATGCCTCACCACCGACCGTCTCGTAACGGCCGGACACCTCATCGCGGATGACGTTGCCGTCGGCGAGCTGGACCACCCGGCGCTGCATGGCATCCACGATGGCGTGGTCATGGGTGGCCATGACCACGGTGGTGCCGGTGCGGTTGATGCGATCGAGCAGCTTCATGATGCCGACCGAGGTGGCCGGGTCGAGGTTCCCGGTGGGCTCGTCGCACAGCATGATCGGGGGACGGTTCACGAAGGCGCGGGCAACCGACACCCGCTGCTGCTCGCCACCGGAGAGCTGGCGGGGATAACGGCCGGCCTTGTCGTCGAGGCCGACGAGATCCAGCACCTGGGTGACCTGGGGGCCGATCACCGAGCGGGGTCTGCCCAGCACCTCGAGGGCGAAGGCCACGTTCTCCCCGACTGTCTTGTTGGGCAGCAACTTGAAGTCCTGGAACACCGTGCCGATAGATCGGCGGAGAAAGGGCACCTTCCATCCGGGAAGGGCGGTGATGTCCTTGCCGGCCACGAAGATGTTGCCCCGGGTGACGCCTTCTTCTCTCAGCATGAGGCGGATGAGGGTGGATTTGCCTGACCCCGACGGTCCCACGAGGAACACGAACTCGCCCTTGGGGATTTCAAGGGAGACGTCGCGGACGGCGACGGTGCCGCCCTCATAGACCTTGGTTACGTCCTGAAGTCGGATCATGAAGGGAACCTCAGTGTGCCAGACGACTTTGGCACGGTGCGGGATTACGAAAGGCTACTAGGGCGGCTCACGAATCAACAGCCCACCGCGCCGTCGGACTCCGGCCGCAGACAACGACCGAATGAAAACTGGGGGACAAAAGTCCGTGCCACCGATAAGAATGTGGCGACCGAGCGGTCTCTTATCCCATGACTTCCTTCAATCGGCTGGTCGCCAACACCTTGGTGGCCAGCGTCACCAACAACTTCCTCTGGTTCGCCCTCACCTTCTGGGTCTACCTCGAGACGCGCTCGGTGGTCGCATCCTCTGTGATCGGCGGGGGCTACATGCTTCTCTTTGCGGCCTCGGGCCTCTTCTTTGGGACGTTCGTCGACCGGTCCACACGCAAGGCTTCGATGCTGGTCTCCAATGGAGCCTCACTCGGCTTCTACCTCGCCGCCGCCCTGGTGTACTTCCTGACACCGAGCGAAACGATCCCCGCGCTCGACGCGCCGTCCACCTGGGCGTTCATCGTCCTGACCCTGGCCGGTGCCATCGCCGGGAACCTGCGCTCCCTCGCTCTGTCGACAACCGTCACTTTGCTGGTGCCCGAGGACCGCCACGACCGCGCCAATGGCCTGGTTGGCACCGCCAACGGTGTCGCTTTCGCCCTGACCTCGGTCTTCAGCGGGTTGGCAATCGGGCAGCTGGGCATGGGTGCCTGCGTCGTGATCACCATCGCCTTGACGCTGGTGACAGCGCTCGACCTGGTTTCGATCCGAATCGAGGGTGACGTCGCCCCCGACGAGGGCGGCGACGGGGAGCCCGGCTCAACGTTCGACCTGGCGGGTGCGCTCAATGCCGTCCGCCGGGTCGAGGGACTCTTCGCCTTGCTGTTGTTCAGCACCTTCAACAACTTCTTGGGCGGCGTGTTCATGGCGCTTATGGATCCCTATGGCCTGGAGTTGGTCTCGGTCGAGACCTGGGGCGTCGTCCTCGCTGTCGCCAGCTTTGGGTTCATCGTCGGCGGGGTGCTCGTCGCCCGGCGTGGATTGGGCGCCAATCCGGTCCGTACGATTCTGCTGGTCAACCTGGCCATGTGGTCCATCACGATCCTCTTCCCGATCGTCTCGTCGATCGTGACGCTGGGCATCGGATTCTTCCTGTACATGATCCTGATCCCGGTGGCCGAAGCCTCGGAGCAAACCGTGATCCAACGTGTCGTCCCCTTCCATGAGCAGGGGCGAGTATTCGGCTTCGGCCAGACGATCGAGACGGCCGCGTCGCCCGTCACCGCCTTCTTGATCGGCCCGATCGCCCAAGCCTGGGTGATCCCTTTCATGAGCGATGGGAGTGGGGCCGAGACCATCGGTGGCTGGTTTGGGACCGGGCCCGAGCGAGGCATGGCCCTGGTCTTCATCGTGGCAGGCGCTGTCGGCGTGGCAGTGACGATCGCCGCCCTGAAGTCGCGGCCCTTCCGCAGCCTCTCGGAGAGCTACCTCTCCAGAGCCCCCAAGGAACCCGACCTGGCGCTGGACTGAGAGGGTCAGCGGTTAGGGATGGTGCCCATCCGCTTACTGCTCCTGCTCGTGACCGGCCCGGCGCCAGCGGAGGTAGGCCTCGACGAAGGGCATCAGATCGCCGTCGAGCACCCCCTGGACGTTGCCGGTCTCGTGGTCGGTGCGCAGGTCCTTGGCCATCTGATAGGGCTGGAGGACGTACGAACGGATCTGGCGGCCCCAGGCTGCCTCCCCCTGCTCTCCCCGTATCGAATCGAGATGCTGGCGATGCTCCTGGCGGGCCCGCTCGGCGAGGCGCGCCTTGAGCATGGTCATGGCCCGGGCCTTGTTCTGGAGCTGGGAACGCTCGTTCTGGCACTGGGCGACGATCCCCGTGGGAATGTGAGTGATGCGGACAGCGGAGTCGGTCGTGTTGACATGCTGGCCCCCGGCGCCCTGGCTGCGATAGGTGTCGATGCGGATGTCGTCGTCCTTGATCTCGACGTCCAGCTGGGACTCGTCGAGTTCGGGGATGACATCCACTCCGGCGAAGGAGGTCTGGCGGCGGGCATTGCCATCGAAGGGGCTGATCCGGACCAGGCGATGCACGCCCCTCTCTGACTCGAGCATGCCATAGGCCCGGTCGCCGCGCACAGTCATCGTCACTGTCTTGATCCCGGCCTCTTCTCCCTCGGTCCACTCTTCGACAGTGACGTCGAATCCCTGGTCGGTGAGGAACCGCTGATACATGCGAACGATCATCTCGGCCCAGTCCTGGGCGTCGACGCCCCCGGCTCCGGCGTGGACGCCGAGGATGGCGTTCTCCTCGTCATACTCCTCGAAGAAGAGCGATTCGAGCTCGAGGCGGTCGAGCTCGGCCGACACCTGGCGCAGCTCAGCATGGGCCTCTTCGCGGTTCGACTCGTCGTCCGCTTCTGACGCCAGGTCCGCCAGCACTTCGGCGTCCTCGATGGCCTGCTCGAGGTTCGAGACCATCTCGAAGAGGCCCTCGTATCGTGCCAGCCGCCCGGTGACCGACCGGGCCTGATCCGGGTCGTCCCACAGGCCTGGGCTGGCGGCCCGAGCGCGGAGGTCCTCCAACTCGACGGCCTTGTTTTCCAGATCCAGGAACTTGCGAGCGGCGGCGAGCCGCTCGCGGAGGTCTTCGGGCGTGGGGACAGGGTCGAGACTGGCCATGGGAGCGGCTCAGGCGACGGCGCCGTGGCAGCGCTTGTACTTCTTGCCGCTGCCGCAGGGACACGGCTCGTTGCGGCCGATCTTGTCGGCCGACACCGGCTGGCGGTTCTGCGCCTGGGAGGCGTTGGCCTCGATCCGGGCCGGTGCCGCCCCCGACGTCATTGTGGCCGCGTCAGCCGTGGTCGTGGTGGGCTGGGCGAGCTGGACGTGGAAGAGGTACCGAACCGAGTCGTGCTTCACGGCATCGACCATCTCGGCGAACATGTCGAAGCCCTCGCGCTGGTACTCCGTGAGTGGGTCGCGCTGGCCCATCGCCCGGAGACCGATGCCGGCGCGGAGATAGTCCATGTCGGAGAGATGGTCGCGCCACTTGTTGTCGATGATGGACATCACGACGGACTTCTCCACCTGCCGCAGCACGTCGGCGCCAAGTTCTTCTCGCCGGTCCTCGTAGGCCGCCAGGGCCTCCTCGACGGCGGACTCGACAAGGGTCTCCCGGCTGAGGCGGCCGTCGAAGGCCTCGGCTGCGAGCTGAGTGGGGTAGATCTGCGTCAGCTCACGCGTCAGTTCCTCCCAGTCCCACTGGCTGGGTGCACCGTCGCCGACGGCTTCGTCGATGACCGCGGAGACAGCGTCCTCGATCCACTCCTCCACCATCCCCTCCCCCGCCTCGTCGTCGAGGATGGAGGAGCGCCAGTCGTAGACGACCTCGCGCTGCTTGTTCATCACTTCGTCGTACTTGAGGACGTTCTTGCGGATCTCGAAGTTCTGGGATTCGACCTGGCGTTGGGCCCGCTCCACGGCGCTGTTGACCCACTTGTGCTCGATGGGCATGTCGTCGGGGATCTTGAGCCGGTCCATGATCGTTTCCACCCGCTCGCCCTGGAACCGGCGCATCAGCTCGTCGCGCAGCGACAGGTAGAAACGGGACTCGCCGGGGTCTCCCTGACGGCCGGAGCGTCCCCGGAGCTGATTGTCGATGCGGCGCGACTCATGGCGTTCGGTGCCGACCACGTAGAGCCCGCCCGCTTCGATCACCAGAGCCTTGTCGGGAGCGATCTCGGCGGCGAACTTCTCGGTCAGCTCGTGGAGGCGATCGTCATACTCGGATTCGCCGGGACCGACTCCCTGACGCTTGAGCTCGGCTTTTGCCATTCCCTCGGGATTACCACCCAGCATGATGTCGACGCCGCGGCCGGCCATGTTCGTGGCGACAGTGACCGCCCCAGGCCGGCCGGCCTGGGCGATGATCTCAGCCTCCCTGGCATGCTGTTTGGCGTTGAGGACTTCGTGGGGGATACCGCGTTTGGAGAGCATGCGCGACAGCATCTCGGAACGCTCGATCGAGATGGTGCCGAGCAGGACCGGCTGGCCGGCGGCGTGGCGAGCGGCCACGTCCTCCACCACCGCCTCGAACTTCGCCTCCTCCGTCTTGTAGACGAGGTCGGCCTGATCGCTCCTGGCGACGGGGCGGTTGGTCGGCACGACCAGCACCTCGACGTCGTAGATCTGGGCCAGCTCGGCCGCCTCGGTCTCGGCGGTGCCGGTCATGCCGGCCAGCTTGCCGTAGAGGCGGAAGAAGTTCTGGAGGGTGATCGTCGCCAGGGTCTGGTTCTCGGACTTGATCGCCACCCCCTCCTTGGCCTCGATCGCCTGATGCAAGCCCTCCGAGTAGCGTCGACCCTCGAGCACGCGGCCAGTGAACTCGTCGACGATTTTGACCTCGCCGTGGTCCACGAGGTACTCGACGTCGCCGTGGTAGAGCTCCTTGGCCTTCAGAGCAGACTCGAGATGGTGGACCAGGTCGACGGCGGCGTGGTCGTACAGGTTCTCGACGCCCACGGCCTTCTCGACAGCCGCCACACCTTCCTCGTTGATGAGGACCTGGCGCTTCTTCTCGTCGACCTCGTAGTGGAGGTCGGGCTGCAAGCGGTCGGCGATCCGGGCGAAGTCCTTGTACCACTTCGCCGAGTCCGACACGCGCCCCGAGATGATCAGTGGGGTGCGGGCCTCGTCGACCAGGATGGAGTCGACCTCGTCGACGATGGCGTAGTGGTGGCCGCGTTGGACCATGTCCTTTCGGCGCATGGCCATGTTGTCGCGGAGGTAGTCGAAGCCGAACTCGTTGTTCGTGCCGTAGGTGATGTCGGCGGCATAGGCCGGACGGCGTTCGTCAGGTGTCATCCCCGATTGGATCAGACCGACAGTCAGGCCGAGGAAGCGGTGAATGTTGCCCATCCACTCGGCATCGCGCGCCGCCAGGTAGTCGTTGACAGTGACGAGATGGACGCCGCGACCTTCGAGTGCGTTGAGATACGCCGGCATCGTGGAAACGAGGGTCTTGCCCTCACCGGTCTTCATCTCCGACACCATTCCGGCGTGGAGGGCGGCGGCACCCACGATCTGTACATCGAAGTGGCGTTGGCCGAGGACACGTTTGGCGGCCTCACGCACGGCGGCGAATGCCTCTACCTGGAGGTCGTCGAGGGTCTCGGCGTTGGCGAGTCGCCGGCGGAATTCGACGGTCTTCTCGGCCAATGCGGCATCGTCGAGCTTCTCGTACTCTGGTTCGAGGGCATTGACCGCGGTGACGACGGACTCGAAGGTCTTGAGGTTCCGCCCCTCGCCCATGTTGAGGATCTTGGAGAAGAGGGACATCGCGTCAATTGTACCGACCAGGGACTCAGAGAGTTAGTCGCCCGCGGCGAGTGTGTCACACCTGCCCCCTAGTTTCGACCGATGGTTTGTCTCGGCTGTCGGAGGATCGGGGACGGCTCAGTCTGCTCTGTGTGCGCGCTTTCCCTCCGCCCCGCCCCTGAGCGGTTCGTCGCTCCCGTCGGGGTGGTCCGCTCCGCCTTCGTCCATAGGGACGTGGCCCGGGTGCTGGTGCACCATCTCAAGTACCGCGGGATCGTGGCGGCGGGTCGGGTGCTGGCAGAAGCCATGGTGCCGCTCATTCCTCGCAACGCCGTCATCGTCCCCGTCCCTCGAGTCCGGTGGCGCCTCCTCCGATATGGCGTGGATCCGGCGATCGAACTCGCCCGCACCCTCGGGCGGCTGACTGGCCAGCCGGTGGCACCCCTGCTGACGGCGCCGTGGCTGGGAAGACCCCGTGCCGGTCGGGACCACGGTGCCGCCCCCAGGTTTCGATCTGCCGTCACCGATCCCGCGGGACCGTTCGTGCTCATCGACGACGTGATAACGACCGGAGCCACCCTCCGGGCCGCCGCCGGCCTCATAGCGGGACCGACCTCGGCCGTCACCGCCACGGCCGCCGTCTCCCCTCTCCCCGAAGTGACTAGTCTCCCGGCGGCAAGCTCCATCCCGGTCTGGAGGTAGTTGTTGGAGATCATCGTTCACGGGCGGCATGCCGAGGTCTCCAACGACGAGCGTTCTCGAGTCATCGACCGGGTAGAACATGCCACCCGGGTATTCGAACAGGCCGTCGATTCGGTCGACGTGGAGCTTTTCGAGGAACCCAATCCCCGTCGGGCCGACCAGCGGCACCGGGTCGAAATGACTGCCTCTGTGTCCGGCCGCGTGGTCCGCGTCGAGTCCGCCGCCGACACCCGCGAGACGGCCCTCGACGCCGCCATCGACCGCTTCACCCGCCGAATGCGCGAGTTCAAGGAACGGCTCATCGATCGCGGCCGTCGCCACGAATCTGTGACCGTGGAAGAGGACCCACCCGAGAGCGACGAGATCGTTCGCATCAAGCAATTCGTGATGAAGCCGATGACTATCGAAGAAGCCTCCCTCCAGATGGACATGCTCGGTCACTCGTTCTTCTTCTTCCACAACGCCTCCACCGACCTCCAGAGCGTTCTCTACCGGCGCCGGGACGGGCGACTGGGCCTGATCGAGCCGTCGTGAACGCTTTATGAAGAGCACCGTTCTCATCGTCGACGACGCCGAACTGTTTCGCGCCGCCCTCGCCGCCGCCGTCAAAGACGCTGGATTCGAGGTAGTCGCCACCGCCGGCGACGCCATGGCGGCCATCAGCCTGGCGAAAGAACACAAGCCCGACATCGTCCTTCTCGATGTCCTAATGCCCGGCATGTCGGGCCTCGAGATAGTGGCGACGATCGCGTCGGAGGTCCCGACGACGGCTGTCGTGCTGCTCACCTCTTCGGAGTCGGTCGAGGACCTGCTTGCCGGAGTCAAGGCCGGAGCGAGAGGCTTCCTCACCAAGGACACCGCCCTCGAGCGCCTCGTGGCCGGGCTGCGCGAGGTCGAGGCAGGGGGTGCCGTCATGTCCCCGGCCGTCGGGGCCAAGCTCTTCGAGATCGTGGCCAAGCTCCTGAGGACGCGCGACGTCGTGTCCACCCGCAGCCCGTCGCTCACCGGGCGTGAGATCGAGATTCTGGGCCATGTTGCCAACGGGCAGACGTCCAAGGAGATCGCCGAGGACCTCTACATCTCCGAGAACACGGTCAAGAACCACATCCGCAATGTCCTCGACAAGACGGGGCTCGGTTCCCGCCATGACGCCGTCCGCTACGCCATCCGCGAAGGCCTGATAGAGGGCTGAAGCGAAGACAGACAGAAGACAGAAGTCGGAAGACGGAAGTCGGAAGTCGGAAGTTTGTCCCCCACGAGCGAAGCGAGAGGGGGAAGGGGCCCCCACGAACGAAGTGAGTGGGGTAGGGGGATGCCCGAAGGGCAGGGCAGACCCGTGGCGGACTTCTCCTATAGCTAGTCCTGTTGGGAGCGAGAGCCGAGAGTCAGAGCCCGCTACAGGGCGCCCTCGCCTTCGGCGATCCTTGGCTTCGCCGATGCCCCATTCGGTTGTTACTCGGGCCTGAGCTCCTGGAAGTAGTAGAAGGCGCGCTCTGAAGACCCCACCTCGGTCGCCGCGAAGCCGTGGCGCTCGTAGAAGCGTTGGGCGTCAACGTCGCCTTCGTCAACGTTGATCTCGATCAGGGCAACACCCCTCTGGCGGCAAGTCGACACCAGGAGGTCGACGATGGCCGACCCGATTCCGCGGGAGCGCAGGTGAGGCTCGACGTACAACTCGTCGAGGAGGGCCACCGGCCCGACGTACCACACGTTCGGTCTCAGGGTGACCAGAGCCACGGCGACGGGCGGCGCTCCAGCCACGATGGCGAAGGTGGCGTCGCCGGCGAGCAATTCACGCAGCCTCTCGGCGAGAAATTCGACACCGGGGGACGGTGTGTCGAACTCGGTGTTGAAGTCGTGCAGCAGCCGGGCGAGGTCCTCGGACTCCGACACCGTTGCCAGTCGGGGGTTCCAATCGTTCGTAGTCGCGGCCTCTCCGTCCTCACGCATACGTTCCGTCGGGAACGTCACGATCCATGCGCGAAAAGGTACCAGGGGCGGGCGGACGACCCAGCTGAGTACGATCGGCTCGGAGCGACCGGAGCCGGCGGGCTCCGACGCCAGGAAGTTCGTGGGCTCGGCCGTTTGGCTGACGAGGCCGGGCCACTGCAGAAAGGGACCGACCTGTGGCTGACCGAATCCTGATCCGTGGCGGCATCGTGCTGACCCAGGACCCTGAATTGGGAGAGATGCCGAGCGCCGACGTGCTGATCGAGGGGGACAAGATCGCCGCCATCGGCAAAGACCTTTCGGACGATGGCGCCCGCGTTGTCGACGCCTCCGGCGACATCGTCATCCCCGGATTCGTCGATACCCACCGGCACACCTGGGAGACGTGCATCCGTACCTGCGCACCTGACTTCGCCCTGATCACCTATTTCAGTGCCATCCTCGACAAGTTCGCTCCGCACTATCGCCCCGAGGACGTCCTCTCGGCGACCCAGTGGGGTGCACTCGAGTGCATCAATGCCGGCATCACGACCCTGGTCGACTGGGCGCACATCATGAACACGCCCGAGCATGCCGACGCCTCGGTCAAGGCTCTCCAGGAGTCGGGGATCCGATCGGTGTTCGCCTATGGCTTCCCGAACACCTCGCTGGTTGACTGGTGGTTCGGCCCCGATTACACCGGCAGCGTCCTGACTTCCGACGGCGACGACGCCCGACGTTTGCGGTCGCAGTACTTCAGCTCTGACGACGGGCGGGTCACCATGGCGCTGGCCACCAGGGGACCCGGTTTCTGCAAGCCGGATGTGGTCCAGCACGATTGGGAGCTGGCGCGGGAGCTCGGAATCAACATCACGGTGCACGTGGCGATGGACCGGTTCGGCTATACGAAGGGCCAGATCACGGCGCTCAGGGACATGGACCTCCTGTATCCCGGCACGACCTACGTCCACGCCTCACACCTCACGGACGAGGAGTGGCAGCTCGTCGCCGACTCCGGAGGCAACGTCAGCTTCGCGCCCCAGATCGAGATCCAGATGGGTCATGGGTGGGCGCCGGCCGTGACGGCGGTCGACTACGGCATTCCGATCGGGCTGTCGTCGGACGTGGCCACGACCGCATCCGCCGACCAGTTCACCCAGATGCATGCCATCTTCGGGAGCGAACGTGGCCGCATGCACCAGACTGCCTGGGATGGCGACCTCGATGGACTGGAGCCATCGCCTGGCTTGATCACGGCCCGCGATGCCCTGTCGTGGGCCACACTCGGCGGGGCCGAAGTGGCAGGAATCGCCGATCGCGTCGGCTCGCTCACCCCCGGCAAGAAGGCGGACGTGGTCATCCTCGACGGGTCGGCGGTGAACATGGCGCCGATCATCGACCCGGTGGGGGCCGTCGTTTGCGCCGCCGATATCTCGAACGTGAAGACGGTGCTGGTCGACGGCGAGGTGGTCAAGGAGAACTTCAAGCTCAAGGCTTCGCTCGATGGCCCGCGGCGGGCGGTCGAAGAGTCACGTGACTACCTGCTGGAGAAGTTCGGCGAGCCCGAGCCAGGCTGGCTGGTGGCCGCCACCTGAGGCAGTCGTCGGCGCCCAAGGAGCAGGTCCGCCACCCGTCTGCCGTCGGCTTGGCCGATCCCCCTACCCCACTGCGTGGGGGACAAAGCTGCCGCCTAGCTGGTTCCTTCCTGCCAGCCGGAGAGGTAGGCGCGCTGATCGTCGGTCAGCTCCTCGAGGCCGCCGCCCAGGCGGGCGAGTTTGATGGCGGCCACCTTGGCGTCGATCTCCTCCGGGAGCGTGTAAATGGCGGGCTCCAGATCGTCGGCGTTGGCGATCAGCCACTCGGCCGCCAGGGCCTGGTTGGTGAACGACATGTCCATCACGTCGGCAGGATGCCCTTCGGCGGCTCCGAGGTTGACCAGGCGGCCCTCGGCGGCCAGGAGCAGCCGGCGTCCGTCCTCCATCTCGAACTCTTCGAGGTTGTCGCGCACCGGGCGGTTGGCCACCGCCATCTGTCGGAGGGCGTCGAGCTCGAGTTCGATGTCGAAGTGCCCGGCGTTGGCCAGCAAGGCCCCGTCCTTCATGCGCTCGAAGTGGCGGCGACGAAGCACATGCTTGTTGCCGGTGACGGTGATGAACACGTCACCAATTTCGGAGGCGTCGTCAGCCGTCATCACCGAGAAGCCGTCCATGGCGGCCTCCAATGCTCGCACAGGATTCACCTCGACAACTACAACCCTGGCGCCCATGCCGTCGGCCCGCGATGCCACGCCACGCCCGCAGTCGCCGTAGCCGACAACCACGATGGTCTGGCCGGCGAGGAGGATGTTCGAGGCCCGAATGATGCCGTCGAGGGACGACTGGCCGGTGCCGAAGTGGTTGTCGAAGAGGTGCTTGGTGGCGCTGTCGTTGACGGCTACGACCGGCACGCGCAGCGTGCCGTCGGCCGCCATGGCGCGGAGACGGATGACGCCGGTGGTGGTCTCCTCGGTAGAGCCGATCACCTCGATATCGCGGCGCTCGGTGTGGAGGATCGTGGCGAGGTCGGCGCCGTCATCCATTGTCACTGCCGGGGCGTGGTCGAGCGCGGCATGGATGTGCTTGTAGTAGGTGTCCGAGTCTTCGCCCCGGATGGCGAAGACGGAAATCCCCTCCGCCACCAGCGCCGCTGCCACGTCGTCCTGAGTGGACAGAGGATTGGAGGCGCACAGGATCGGCTCGGCACCGCCGTCGCGCAGCGCCAGCATGAGGTTGGCGGTCTCGGCGGTGACGTGGAGGCAGGCCGCCACCACGTGGCCTTTGAGCGGTAGTTCCTGGCGGAAACGCCGTCTGACGGAGTCGAGAACCTCCATCCGGCGGCCGGCCCAGGCGATGCGGCGAGCCCCACCTTCGGCGAGGCCGGGGTCGGCGATGTCGTAGTTCATGGGGTCCTTTCGGAGTTGGGTGGGGCCGGGCGCCGTCACCCGCCAGGAGCGAGCGGGGGTCCTATCCTGTGACGTCCCATCATCCTAGAAAGCGAGCCCCGTGACGAACTCTCCCAGACACGTTCCCAAGCCGTGGGGCTCCGAGGAGATCTGGGCCGAGACGGACGACTACGTCGGAAAGATCATCCGCATCAACGCCGAGCAGCGCCTCTCACTTCAGGTTCACGAGGAGAAGGACGAATCGATCCTGGTGGTCAAAGGTCGGCTACGGCTCCACACCGGGACCGACGCCGCTCGGGTCACCACTCGAATCCTCGAAGAGGGCGACTCCGCCCATATCCCTCCCGGGCTGATCCATCGCTTCGAGGCCGTCACAGACACCGATCTCATCGAGGTCTCGACCCCACAGCTGATGGACGTGATCCGGCTGGAGGACGACTTCGGGCGACAAGGAACCACTGAACCTTGAGTTCTGAGCTTGGACTAGGTTCCAGGCTCGTCGATGAGCATCACCGGAATGCCGTCGACGATCGGATAGCGGCGGGCGCAGACTGTACAGACCAGCGAATCTGGTTCATCGCGGAGAGCGGCGTGGTCCACCGGACAGACGAGGAGCGCCCGGAGCTCGGGGTCGATCATTTCGCGGCCTCGATGACGGTCCTCACCTCGTCGACCAGGCCGGCGACGGCTTTGTCGTCGGGTGCCTCGACGTTGAGGCGGAGCAGGGGCTCCGTGTTGGAGGGGCGCAGGTTGAACCACCGGTCTTCCCATCCGACCGTAAGCCCGTCGAGACGGTCGATCTCGGCATCGGCGAAGTGTTCGCCCACCGCCTCGATGGCCGAAGTCTGGTCGGCGACTTCCAGGTTGATCTCGCCCGAGGCGGCGTACGGCTCGACTTCGGCCCTGATTTGGCTCAGAGGTCGTCCGTCCTCGGAGATGACCTGGAGGAGGACGAGCATCGCCAGCATCCCCGAGTCGGCCCGGAAGTTGTCGGCGAAGTAGTAGTGACCGGAGTGCTCGCCGCCGAAGACCGCCCCCGTTTCGGCCATCACCTGCTTGATGAACGAGTGGCCCACCCGTGTCCGGATGGGGTGACCGCCGTGGGCGGTGACGATCTCGGGCACGGCCCGGGAGGTGATCAGGTTGTGGACGATGCCTGCTCCAGGGTTTCTGGCCAGGAACCAGCGGGCCACCAACGCCGTGGTCGTCGATCCCGACAACGGGACGCCACGGTCGTCTATGAAGAAGGCCCGATCGGCGTCCCCGTCGAAGGCCACACCGAGGTCTAGTCCCTCGGCCTTCACCAGGGCGATGATGTCGACCAGATTGGCCGGGTCGATCGGATCGGCAGGATGGTTCGGAAAGGTGCCGTCGGGCTCCAGATAGAGGCCGGTCAGCCGGGGAGGGATACGATCGAAGACCGTCTCGACAACCACCCCGGCCATTCCGTTCCCTCCGTCTACTCCGACCGAGAGGGGCGCCAGGGCCCCGACATCGATGATGGCGAGGATGTGATCCACATAGCCGGGCACAGGATCGAAAGCGGCGATGGTGCCGGCGGGCGTGACATCCTTGAGACCGGCTTCGGCGGTGGCCTCGATGTCGGCGAGACCGGACTCGGCACCGATCGGTGCCGCTCCCGCCCGGCACATCTTGATGCCGTTGTAATTGGGTGGGTTGTGGGAGGCGGTGATCATCGCTCCCGGCACCTGGCGGTCGCCGGAAACGTAATAGACGGTGTCCGTGGCGACCTCGCCGAGATCGATGACGTCGACCCCCTGGGAATTCACTCCTGCCACGAACGCCGAGGCCAGTGCCGGAGACGAGGTGCGACAGTCCCGCCCGACGGCGACGGCGGGCGTGGCGACGAAGGAGGCGAAGGCCGCTCCGATAGCTCGGGCCTTGAGTGGCGAGAGATCGCCGGTGTCAGTGCGGCCGCGTATGTCGTAGGCCTTGAAGATCGAGGAGAGGTCCATCGCCATCCGAAGTCTAAAGCCGCCCCTTCTCGCATCGATCGCGTGGTATTCGACGGAATCGACGTGCGCGAGAACGGGGACCGGGGGGCGGCCGGTGCTTACCGGGCGCACGTAGACTGCCGGAGTGCCGACCTTCGCCATCGTGATCCCCGTCTTCAACGAGGCGGACTTCATCCCGATCGGACTTCCGCGACTGCTGGAGCAACTCGACGCAGCCGCCCTCGACTACCGGATCCTGATCATGGAGAACGGCTCCACCGACGCCACGGCTGAGATCGCCCGTAACGTGGCGGGAGCGGCGCCGGTCGAGGTCCACGAGCTGGGCATCGCCGACTACGGCGGAGCGATGCGGGAAGGGTTTCTCCTCGCCAACGCGGAGTGGGTCGTCAACTTCGACATCGACTACTTCTCGGCATCATTCCTGCAGCAGGTGATCGAGAGAGCCGCGGAGGCGGACCTGGTCATCGCGTCCAAGCGAGACCCGCGATCGGAGGACCGGCGTCCCCTGCTGCGTCGCACAGCCACCGGCGTATTCAACCTCCTCCTCCGGGCCTTGTTCCGATCGAACGTGTCGGACACGCACGGCATGAAGGCCTTTCGCTCCAAGCTGGTGGCCGACGTCGTCCCCGACGTGGTCAGCCGCCAGGACCTGTTCGACACCGAGCTCGTCATCCGTAGCGAGCGCCGGGGATACCGGATTGTCGAGGTGCCCGTGATCGTTGAGGAAATGCGGCCGGCGCGCTCTCTCGTCAAGCGGGTGCCGCGCACCTTGAAGGGCCTGTGGACGATCCGCCGCACCCTGACGACCGGGAACGACTAGGCCGGGGGAACGTCCGCAGCCACAGAGGCGGAGTTTCGACGTCGACGACGGATCACGAAGATGACGACGAGGCCGATCAGAGCCCCGAGAGTCAGGACAGAACCCACCCATTCGGCCGGGCCGTTGCGGAACTCGAGTAC
This sequence comes from Acidimicrobiia bacterium, assembly GCA_035250025.1. Lineage (GTDB taxonomy): Bacteria > Actinomycetota > Acidimicrobiia > Spongiisociales > ZC4RG35 > DATFFO01. The sequence continues at coordinate 9,379 of DATFFO010000140.1, read as the reverse complement.
GACGTTCTCCTCCGTCGGCACCACGACCATGAGCGATGGTGCGGCGTGGAACGGTCCCTCGGCGCCCTCCGCCTTCCAGTTCGGGAAGTAGGAGACCTTGACCAGGTGGGGTACCCCGACGGCCTCGGTGGTGAAGCTGATGCGATGGTCTTCGATCACCACGTCCGACACGTCGCCGGTGGACGCCAGCGGCTCGTCGGGAAGGTCCGAGAGGCTGTCGATGTGGGGCCAGTCGTCCGGGCCCTCCGCCACGACCCACCGGTCGAGGAAGTCGAGGTTGTCGTACCACTCGAGGGCGACGTCCCCGAAGGTCGGCCCTTCCGATCCGGCACCGACGAGGCCGAGGATCTTGCCGGTGATCCCGCCTTCGGGGGCGGCGTAGACGGCCGGTTGCTTGGACGCAGCCACGACGAGATCTACGTCGGCCAACTCGTAGATTCGGAACGGGGGCGACTCGGCAACCAGCGTCAACTCCGAGAACGTGTCGGCCTTGTCGGCGGCCTCCTGGTTGTAGGACACGTAATAGCGCACGCCGTAGAGCCGCATGTGCTCGATGCCGCGTTCCATGGCGAAGTTGTGATAGGTCAGGCCGGGCACCGGGTTGGAGGGATTGACCGCCATTTCTCCCGCCAGGATGAAATGGAACGGCGTCGTGAGGCTGGACTCGAAGTAGAGCCCTTCCATCGACGGATGCTCCTGACCGGTCCAGTATGGGATCAGCATCGGCGACATCGGCGTCCCGTACTTGTCGAGTCCCTCGTCCCCGCTGTCCGGTTCCCACAGCACTCGTCCCGGCGGCAACGTGTCGAGGGTCTGCATGAGGCCCTCGTACTCCCCCCACGATCCCTTCGCCTCGTAACCCTCGTAGTTCCACTTCGCCCAGCCATCGACAAACGAGACGCCGGCAAGCGCCCCCAGGGCGAGAAGCCCGGCCGTCACCGTCACGCCGACCGAGCGGGTGCGGGCCGACCCAGGGAACATCATCGACACCCCGAAGATGGCCAGTGCGAAGATCGCCACCACCGGCGCCAGCCAGCGGGGCGCCTCCGCGGTGTTGTAGATGAGATAGACCGCCACTCCCCCGGCCAGCACGATCATGGCCCGCGGCCACCACATCGAGACGCGCTCGGGTAGCTGACGCAGCACCCAGCGCGACACGAGGCCTACCGCGATGGCGGCGAGGAACGCCACCCCGAAAAACCAGTAGGGCAGCAGACGTCCGTTCCACAGCTTCCACCGCGGCTCGGTGAAGATGTCCGAGAACCGCTCGTTGAGGAAGCTCGGCAACGGGTAGTACAGAATCGGCAGCAGGGTGAAGGCGATCACCGGGACGATGCGTGGGGTCCGCCGCGCCATGGCGACCGCCCCCCCGATGGCGAGAGGCAGCAGCAGCCAGATCTCGGCCGGCAGGATCTCGTCGATCTTCGACAGAGGCGTCCACGCCATGTCCGACGTGTATCCGAACCGGGCCAGCAGCGGGAGCGCCCAGAAGGCGGCAACGGCGAAACCGCCCAGCCAGACGAGAACCGTTCGGCGCCCGTTCTTCCAGAACAGGATCGGTATCGATGCCAGCACGATGACGATCGTGGTGATGATGTGACACAGCGCAGTCAGTCCGAGGAACACGGCCGCCCAGACCAGGTGACGGCGGTCCTCCCGGACGCCCTTGATCAGAAAGCCGAGATAGATCAGGGAGAAGGCGAACGACCAGGAGAACGAGAACTCACCGGCCAGGGTGGAGGCGATGTTCGCCCCGTAGATGGTGTAGCTCTCGAGGAACACGAAGATCACCCCGGCCGAGGCGGCCACCAGAGAGACGATCTTTCCCAGGCGCAGCGAGCGGGCCAGGAAGTAGGCCGCCAGTGGAGTGCCCAACAGGCCCAGCACGGTCACGACCTTGAACGCCACCCCGTAGGGCAGGATCAGGTCGAGGAGCACGATCACCAGCGACGGCAGGGGAAAGTAGAAGTAGAAGAATGGGAACCCTGCGAACCACGACTGCGACCAACCCATCACTCGGCCCTGCGGCAACAGGACGTCGCGGAGATAGGCCGGACCGAGCACGTGGGCACCCATGTCCCCCCCGGTCGGAGTCGTCGCCGACAGGATCAGGCGGGGATTGAGTACGACCAGCACCACCAGTGAAAGACCGGTGAGGATGAGCGCCGGCACCCACCATCGCCCGCGAGGGACTGAGATGGCGGTCACGCGTCGGCGTTGCGTACGATTTCGAGGATCTGCCTCAACTCGATGGGGTCGCCGTCACGGTCCCACCACTTCTCCTCGCAACGATGGCAAGAGAAGAACTGCACCTCGGTGCCGTCGGGGAGGCGATGCTTGATTTCGATCACGTCATGGGCGTGACATTGGGGGCAGTCCATCACAGCCTCGAGTCAGGGAATTTCAGGATTGTACCGTCGGACGTCTAGTTATCCACAAGTCGTTGGGACTAAAGAGGGTTAGCTGCCAGGGAGGGTGGGGACCCCCTAATCCTCCTCCAGGAGACGCCCGATATACCGGCTCCGGCGCCGACCTTCCTCGGTCCAGTAGGCGTACCAGTAGGGGCCGTGGGGGCATCGAGTGCAGGCCGCCTTCCCGCACTTCACAGCCTGGCGGCGGAGGCTGACCGAGACGTCCTTGTCGGGGGAGATGGCGCCCGAGCGCTCCAGGTGGGCACGAGCCAGGATCATCAGGCGCCGCAACTCGTGCTCGTCGAGGTCACGGACAGCGTCGAGTAGGTCTCGATCGAGGGCCATGCTCAGGAGGGGGCGCGCTCAGGCGACATCGAAGGCGAACAGCGGCGTCACAGTTCGCCGGTCGGCCAGGCTCCAGCCCATCGGGGGTGTCAGGCGATCGGCGTGGTCGACGCATAAGGCGTATCCGGGGATCTCGCTTGACGCTCCGAGGTCATCGAGCCATACGGCGCGGGCGGCGTAGTCGAAAGTCATGAAGGTGGCGGCCGGGGTGCCACAACGGCTGCATCGGGAAAGCATGCCGGGCAGCGTAACCGGCCCCGGCACCGGTCCCGGGTATCTGCGAAAGCCCCTCTCACCCACCACGACACGTCCCAGGTCCGCTACCTCGTCTCTCGGTTCCCCGCCGCGACAGACGTCCGAAGATCGGAACTCCTCCCCGCCACCACCGGGCGCCCCCATCCGATCCCACCAGCAGCACCGAAGGCACGGCGTCGACGCCGAGCCGCTCGAAAACTTCAGGCTCGGACTGCCAGCTCAGCTCGGTGAAGTCGGCGGGGCGGGCACTCAATGTGGCCCGAGCCTGGTCGCAGGTGGCGCATCCGTCCGACGTCAGCAGGTACAGCCCGGCGGGCAAGCCGGTCGACGGCAACCGCCGGCTCTGCAAACGGGGCAGAAGGCGGGCCACCAGAACGATCGCCACGACCAACACGCACAGGGTGAGCACGACGAGGAGCCGGTCCGTCATGGGAAAGATGGCACGGCGGCATCCCCGGCGACACCGGCCTCGACGACCGTGAGCCAGGTCACCGCCAGGTCACCGTCCGCCTCGATCCGGGCGGCATGAGCCGTGGAGACCTCGACGCCCACCATGGTCCCGCCCGGCACGGTCACCGAGGTCAGAACCCGGCGGCCGTTCCCGGACAGGATGTCGGCTTCGACCTCGATCTCGCCCGGATTGAACAGGTAGGCGGTGGACGGGCCGAGGCGCCCCGCCCCCGGAAGGAGCCAGCTCGGCGACAATCGGGAAACACCCGGGACAACTGCCCTCGTCCCATCTCCGGCCAGCCGCAGGGCGGCCGCCACGGGGGCGGCGGCCACGACCCGGAGCGCTCCCTCCTCCTCCACCAGCTCCCCTACTCGAATCGAGAATTGGCCCCGGGCCGGCACGGTGTTCTCATACGCCGCCTCGACCAGCCCATCCGGGCCGTAGACGTCCAACTGGAACGGCACGTCCGCCGTGCCCGCTGTCGCCAGGACCAGCGACCGGCTGGCGCGAACGGCCGGCACCGGCAGGAACCAGTCGCCGGACGGCTCCACACCCGCGACGGCAGCGAGGTCACCGGCGCCCTCCTGGGCCGACGCCGCCACGACCCTGCCGACGATCGGCGTGACGGACGTCGACATCGACTGGCGCCCGGGAAGAAGGGCAGAGATGTCGACTTCCACGATCGAACGGGGAGGCACGATCACCCCGGCGAGGCCGGGATCGGACTCGGTGCCCACTTCGCTGGCTGCGCCAATGCTGACAGTGGCGGAGCCCGAGAAGGGATTGGCCAGGACAACGGAGTAGCTCTCGCCTTCGGCTGTGGTGCCACCGGGAAGGATGACGGTGCTGGGCGATCCGGCATCGCATACCGACGCCGCCTCCCCTGCCCCGGTGAACGTCGATTCCACCGCCATCGCCGGGTCGGGCAAGCTGGCCAGAACGGGGGCCCGAGCCAGCCCTGTGAACTCGTTGAGCTCGACGCTTCCCGACACCGGAGCGGGCATGTCGATCACTTCATCCACCACGATCTCTCCGGCCGAGAAGACCCGCAGTGCCAGCTCCCCACCCTCGCCCCCGACCATGCTCAGCGCCGTCGTGCCACGGGCGGCGTCCCCCAGAGGACACACGGCGTAAGGGGCGGCGGCCGGATTGGGGGCGACCTCGGCGGTGGGAACGGGCTGCACAGGGGTCAGAATGGCCGCAGCCGCCAGCGCCGCCACAACCGCCAGCGCCACGATACGGATCGTGGCGGTCATGGTCTCGGTGCCCGGCGTAGCCAACCAGCCACCACGGCCGCGGCGAGGAGAATGACGGCTCCTGCTGCGACGATCAGACGAGTTCCGTTTGCTCCGGAGAACCCAGTCACTCCCTCCGCCCCCGACACGGTCCCGGCCCAATCGTCGGCCTGCCAGTCCGGCTGCCAGCGGCCGTCGCCCTGGAGTGAGAGGCGAACCCGGTCGTCGCTGGGCGAGCCTGCGAAGCCGGTTCCGTCCCGGACCCAGGCGGTGCCGGCTTCGGTCTCGGCGACTGAGGCGGCGGCGGTGTTCTCGTAGACGACCAGCCCCTCCGACACCGGCAGCGGGTCGAGGTCGACCTGGGCATCGAGCACGGGTGCGAGGTCGATGGCCGCATCGCCCACGGCGACGATCCATCGCACGCCGAACGGGGCCAGGAGAGCTCCCGGCTCGAGGGAGCCGCCGGCGGCGAGGGTGCCGATCACCTGTCGGAGCGCGGCGTCGCCGGACCCGGTGGGCCCGAGCGTGGCCTGGTCGAGAGTGGCGCCATCGGACGTGACCAGCCGGAACCAGAATCCCGGCCCGGGCTGTGATTCGCCCGGCAGGAGAGTCGGTTCGGCTGCCACCAAGAGGGCTCGTTCCACGCCAGTGCTGTCCAGTCCGGTGAACTCGAGGCCCTCTCGCCAGGCGTCGGCCGGAAGGCCGCCGCGCCCACCCGCCACACCCGCCAGGGAAACGACGAGCAGGGCTGCCCCACCGCCGAGTGCGAGCCACCCGGGGACGCCCCGGGCGTCCCGGCGTCGCATGGCGGCGGCGACCGCCAGACCAACGCCGACGGCCGCGAACGCCAGTAACGCCACCTGCAGTTCCGGGCCCGTGAAGCGAGTCAAGGTCAGGCCCCCGAAGACGAGTCCCCCGGCCAGGGCAGACACCCGCCACGAGCCGGCCACCATTCCGGCGAGAACGGCCACGACCAGTGCCAGGCCCGGCACGACTCCGAGGGTCGTGTCGAGCGGTATGCCGCCGATCAGCCGATCCTGGTTGGCCAGGAGATAGGGCAGGGCCGCTAAGCCGCCCACGGAGGCGGTGAGGGCGATGCCAAGACGAACCTGGAAGCGACCCAGCAGCTTGAGGACGAGAGCGAATAGCAGCGGGCCGACCGCGAGAGCCGGGACGAAGAGAGCGGTCAACCCCACGGCGAGCGTTGCTCTCCCCCAAGCTGCCCACCACTGCCGACGCCCGGGTGGGGGCGGACCAACCACCGTCAGCAGTGCCCACGGCAGAACCCCCAGGCCGATCAAGGCGGCCCAGTGGCCCTCGGCTCCCAGCAGCGCGGCAGGAAGTCCGAACATGGCCGCGGCACCGCCCAGGTAGGCACCGGCTCCGCCGGTCCGCAGCCGGGACGCCAGCCGCCCGACCCCGACAACGCCCGCTCCGAACGCGGCCACGGTGAGAACCGAGCGGGCGAGGACCCCGTTGCCAAACAGGATCATCTGGAGAGTGGAGGCGGGCCCGACCGCAGGATGGACCGGGGCGTCGGTTCCCAGACCGGCTGCGTTCCATCCCCCGAGCACGCGGGCCAAGCTTGTCAGGGGCTCCTCGTCTAGGGGAAGGGCGTATCCCACCGCCGGCAATGGCCCCAGGAAGACCGCTCGGAGACCCACGAGGACCAGTGCAAGGGCTGCCAGCGCTCCCCAGGTTCCGGCCGAGCTCCAGACCTGAGAAGCGCGTTTGGTCAGGGCTCGGTCCTCATCGAAGACACCGAGGATTCGCTCGGAGAGTTCGGAACCCACATGGCGCAGACGCACCGAACCCCGGACCTGGTACCTGAATAGCTCCTCGTCGCCAACCTGGCGCACGCGTGAGAGCCGCCGTCGGGCAGCGATCGTCGACGGCAGATGGCCCAGGTTCCAGCCCCACGTCAGGACATAACGCGGGATCAGGCGCCAACGGCCGAGCAGGAGGCTGCCGAGGGAGTCGAGGAGCCCGGTGAAGATGGCGAAAGGGACCATCCAGATCAGCGTCACCGGCCGGTAGGCCTTGAGCATGGCTCGCATCCGACCCGATTGCTCACGCCAGCCGCCGTCGCCGCGACCGCAGCGCCGCATGTGGAACACCTCGGACGAGGGAACGACCATCACGCTTCCTCCGGCGATGCGCACCCGCTGGCTGAGGTCGAGACCGGAGGCCACCGGCGCCAGTGCCTCGTCCAGGCCGCCCAGGCCGCGAAGCAGGTCGCGGCGGACCAGCATTGACACGGAATTGACGAAGGCGACATCGCGCACGACGTCGTACTGCTCGAGGTCGACCTCGCCCTCGTCCAACCCACTGTACGGCTCGCCGAAGATGTCGGTCGCCGAGCCCACGCCTTCGAGGGTGTCACGCGTGCCGCCCACCAGCAGTTTCGATCCTGTCAGGGACGCCTCGTGACGCTCAGCCTCGTCGACCAATGCCCCCATGGCATCGGGCCGGGGCTCGGCGTCACCATGGAGGATCCACACGTAGTCGATGGCGGCGTCCAGGCCCGCCACCAACTCTTCGAGGTCGGCGCTGAGGACGACACCATCGGGAACCCCACTCGTCGAGCCCCCCACAAGCATGACGGAGACGGGCGGTCGCGCCTGACGCCTCACCGCCTCCAGGGTTTGCTGAGGGTCCACGCCCGCCACGACGGTGACGGCCACGACCACCTTGGGACCGGTGGCAGCAGCTTCATCTGCGTCCGCTTCTTGAGAGGACGCGAGTAAGTCAGCGGGGGTGACGTCAGTCATGCGGTGCGCCATTGTGGAACGGGAGGCAGGACTATGGCAATCTCTGCGCCGAACCCTTGGTCTTTGCCGGCCCGGCCCAGACCAACCCGGCCCTGAGGAGCATCGCAGTGAAGGTGGCGGCCCTGTCCGGAGGCGTCGGCGGAGCCCGCATGTTGCGCGGCCTGGCGATGCTGGAGGACGTCGAGGTAACCGCCATCGTGAATGTCGGCGACGACGAAATGATCTACGGCCTGGCGGTGTCACCGGACATCGACACCGTCATCTACACACTTGCCGGCCAGGAGGGGCCGCAGGGTTGGGGTCTGGCCCAGGACTCCAACTCGGTGATGGACTCCATGGAGAAGTTCCCGATAGACACCTGGTTCTCGATCGGCGACGCCGACCTGGCCACCAACCTCTTTCGCACCGCCCGGCTCGGCCAGGGCTGGACGCTCAGTCAGATCACCACCGCTCAGGCCGCGGTGTTCGGGGTCACCGCCAGCGTGCTCCCCGTCACAGACGACCCGGTGAGGACCGAGGTGCGTCTCGAAGACGAAGAGTGGATCTCGTTCCAGACCTACTTCGTCGACCGCCGCCACCAGGGCGACGTGGTCGACGTCCGCTTCCTCGGGGCGTGGGCCGCCCGCCCGGCTCCCGGAGTCCTCGACGCCGTCCGCCAGGCAGACGTCGTCGTCATCGGCCCCTCCAACCCGCCGCTATCGATATGGCCGATCCTGACCGTGCCCGGCGTTGCCGACGCTGTCGGCGATGCGCAGCGGGTAGTCGCAGTGAGTCCTCTGTTCTCGGGTCGCCCTCTCAAGGGACCAGCCGATGTGGTCATGAGAGGGCTGGGGCTACCCCATGGGAACCGGGGGGTCCTGGCCGCCTACGACGGGCTTCTCGACGAGTTGGTGGTGGACTTGGCGGACGCCAGCGACATCGACGAGATCGACACCGCGGTCGAACTGCGGGCATTGGACACGAGGATCGCCGATGCAGATAGCGCCGCCGCCCTCGCCGCCGAGCTGGTCAAACCTTGACACTTATCGTCGAGCCGGTCGATGGCATAGGCGAGGTCTCACCAGGCGACGATCTGGCAGGCATGCTGATCGACGCCTTGTCGAGCATGACCCTGACGGACGCCGATGTGGTGGTGGTGACCCACAAGGTCGTGTCGAAGTCCGAGGATGCAGTCGTCGAGGTCGGTGAGGACGACGAGGACGCCCATCGCCGAGTGGTGGCGGCGGAGTCGGTCCGTGTCGTGCGCCGTCGAGGGGAACTCGTCATCTCCGAGACGCGTCACGGCTTCATCTGCGCCAACGCCGGCGTGGATCGTTCCAATGCCGCCCCGGGGACGCTCGTGCTGCTGCCCGAGGATCCCGACCGGTCGGCGCGGCGGATCCGGGACCGGATCGGCGCCGCCCTAGGAGCAAGGCCGGCCGTGATCATCAGCGACACCTTCGGCCGGCCGTGGCGCCGCGGACTGGTCGACGTCGCCATCGGCGTGGCGGGCATGGCCCCGATCGACGATCTCCGCGGTACATTCGACTCCTACGGCCGGGTCCTGGAGGCCACCGAGGTCAACGTCGCTGATGAGGCGGCCGCCGCCGCCGATCTGGTGATGGGCAAGGCGAGCGGAACCTGCGCCGCCGTGATCCGGGGCCTCGCCTACCCCGCCGGTCCGGGATCGATCAAGGAAGACGTGGTAAGACCGGCCTCGGAGGACCTGTTTCGATAGGCGGGTACTAGGTGATAGGTGATAGGTGATAGGTACCTAGAACCGAGAACCCAGAACCAAGAACCCCCTCGCCGTCAGGCGAGGGGACGTCCCATGCCCACGTAATCGAGGCCGGCGGCGCGGACGCTGGACGGATCGAGCAGGTTGCGGGCATCGACGACGCGGTGGCCGCGCATGACCTTGCGCACCTGGTC
>DATFFO010000139.1:0-3340 GCA_035250025.1 Acidimicrobiia bacterium | reverse complement strand
ACTCGCCGAGGGGGGCCTCGACGCCAAGACGGTCGCTGTGCTCGGGGTCCTTTCGGCCTTGGGGGCAGGTTTGCGGCCGCTGGGGGCCGGAGTCGGCGGCGTCGAATTGGTGTTCTTCCTCATCATCCTGGGGGGATGGGTCTTCGGACCGGGGTTCGGGTTCCTTCTCGGGACCACCACCCTGGCGGTGTCCGCCTTCATCACTTCGGGGGTGGGGCCGTGGCTCCCGTACCAGATGCTGGCCGCCGCCTGGGTGGGCCTTGGCGCCGGCCTCCTTCCCCGATTCAGGGGAGGCGCCGGTCTCGTGGTGGTCGCGGTCTACGGGGCGGCGGTGTCAGTTCTTTTCGGGGTGCTGATGAACCCGTCGTTCTGGCCGTTCACCCTGGGCGGAGACACCACACTGTCCTTTATCCCCGGCGCCCCGGTGACCGACAACCTGCGCCGATTCCTGCTCTTCAATCTGGCGACGTCACTGGGCTGGGACATCGGGCGGGCCGTGACCACGGTCGTCATGATCGCCCTCTTCGGCGGCCCCGTGGTCCGGGCGCTGGGGCGGGCAGCACATAGAGCATCGTTCGCCGCCCCCGTCGTGTTCGAGGAGGGGGGCGTTCAGACCAGCGAGACGTAGCGCGCTTCGGTGATCCCGTCGAGACGGCGCAGGTCGTTCAACTGGCTCTCGCTCAGGGGATCGTCGAGATTGAGCCCCATCATGGCGGCATTGCCCGTTCCCGGCTCTCGGCCCACCACCATGTTGGCGATGTTGACCCCGAGATCCCCCAGGAAGGAACCGAGACGCCCGATCACGCCGGGCACGTCGGAATTGCGCACGATCAGCATGCGCGGCGACACCGGGAGCTCGACGTCGTGGCCCATGATCTCGACCAGCACCGGCCCTTTGCGCGACCGGGTGGCGGAAACTGATACCTCGCGGCCGCCGACGACGCCGCGCACACCGATGACCGACTGGTAGTCCTCGGCCACGTCGGATGTCTCCTGGTCGACCGTCATCCCATGCTGTTCGGCGAGGGCGGGAGCGTTGACGTAGGTGACCGCACGTGAGGAAACGACCGAGATCGCCCCCCGGAGGACGGCCAGGGTCACGGGACGGGCCTCGCCGGCTCCTACCTTTCCCGCTGCCCGCACGATCAGCCGGTCGGGTAGCCCCCCGGCGAGGGCGGTGAAAACCTGCCCGAGATCCTCGGCGACCGGGAGCAGCTCGGCTACGTCCTCGGGCACCGACGAACCCATGTCGATGTTCACGGCCGACATCACCAGCTCGCCTCGCAGGGCGGCGGCGACGGCGGCGGCCACGTCGGTGCCGGCCTTGTCCTGAGCCTCGGCCGTCGACGCGCCCAGATGGGGGGTCATCACGACGCCGGGGAGGTCGAACAGCGGCGACTCGGTGAGCGGCTCCGAGGAGAAGACGTCGAGGCCCGCTCCGGCCACTCGCCCGTCCCTGATCGCCTCGGCCAGCGCGTCCTCGTCGAGGATGCCGCCCCGGGCGGCGTTCACGATCCGCACGCCCGGCTTGACCCGGGCCAGGGCCTCCTTGCCGATCAGGCCGCTGGTGTCGGACGTGAGCGGGAGATGGATGGTGATGAAGTCGGCCGCCGCCAGCAGGGTGTCGAGATCGACCAGCTCGACACCAAGGCGACGCGCCCGGTCGACGGAGACGTAGGGGTCGTACGCCAACAGATGCATGCCGAAGGCGAGGGCGCGCTGGGCGACGAGAGTCCCGATGCGTCCCAGGCCGACCACTCCGAGGACCTTGCCGTGGAGCTCGACGCCCTGGAAGGCGGTGCGATCCCACACCCCTGAGCGGAGAGTGGCATCGGCGCGAGCGACGTTGCGGGCCTGGGCGAGCAGGAGGGCGAGCGCATGCTCGGCGGCGGAGATGATGTTGGCCTGGGGGGCATTGACGACGATGATCCCCGCCTCGGTGGCGGCGGCGACATCGATGTTGTCGACGCCGATCCCGGCCCGGCCGATCACCCGCAACTCGGGGGCGGCAGTGATGAGCTCGGCATCGACGTCGGTGGCCGAGCGGACGATCAGACCAGCGGCCCCGGCAAGGCGGCCGAGCAACTCCACCCGGTCGACGCCTACTGCGAGATCGACCTGGCACGACTCGGCGAGGGCCGCCAGGCCCGACTCGGATATCTTCTCGGCGACTACGACTGTTGGCTGCACCGACAGATTGTCGTCACGCCGGGCGCAATGAGAAAAACCTCTAGCCTGCCCCGGTCATGAGCGCCTTCCAGTTCGATGCCGACACGGCGGTGGAAGAGGTCGGTCCCGAGCGATTCGCCGGCCATCTCCATGAGCGATGGACGATCATGAGCGTCCCCAACGGCGGGTACGTCATGGCGCTGCCCCTGCGAGCCTGCCAGGCGCTGTCTGAGCATCCCGATCCGCTCACGACCTCCGCCCACTTCCTCTCCCCCACGGCGCCGGGACCGGTCGAGATCTCGGCCGAAGTCGTCAAGGCGGGACGAACCACGACGACCATCGCCACGGCGCTCTCTCAGGACGGTCGGGAGAAGCTCCGAATGCTCACGACGCTCGGCAATCTCGACGCCCGTCGGGGACCGTCCCATGCCTTCCTGGCGGCTCCCGTACTGAACGGCCCCTTCGAGACGAGGCGCAGCCAGTTGATCCAGGAATTCCCGGCCAACTTCGAGCTCCGCATCCCCCAGGAGGTCGCCGGCGGTGCCTTCGGCAATCCGACCGGCCGGCCGGAACTCGGTGGGACGATTGCCTTCGCCGACGGGCGCCCACCTGACCTGATCTCGATCCCCGTCATGGCCGACGGTTTCCCACCGGTCGCTTTCAACCTCGGTCATGCCGCCTGGACCCCCACGCTGGACCTGACGATCCACTTCTGGAACCGGCCGAGCTCGGGTCCGGTGACGGTGTGGCTCCGCAGCGGGGTGGTCGAGCAGGGCTTCCACGACGAGTCGGCCGACCTGTGGGACGCCGAAGGTCGCCTCGTGGCCCGCTCCCGCCAACTGGCCCTGATCCTCGGCGGCTAGCAAGGCTTTGTCCCCCATGGGACAAAGTTCTCAATACGCTGCCGGCGATGAACGTCTTGGTCGGGGTGCCCGTCAAGCGGTTCTTCGTCGCCAAGCGCCGACTGGGACCGATCCTGGACGCCGAGGCCCGCTCCCGCCTCGGCCGGGATCTCGCCGCTCACACCATCTCCACGATTGCTGCCGCCGGGGGCGAGCCGTTGGTCGTCGCCGCCGACGGCGAAGTAGCCCGCTGGGCCGGGGCCTCCGGCTGGTCCGCCATCGTCGACCAGGGAACCGGCCTGGACGCTGCCGCCGCTCGCGCCGCCTCC
>DATFFO010000138.1:0-3391 GCA_035250025.1 Acidimicrobiia bacterium | reverse complement strand
CTTCTCCGACCTCGTCTACCGCGGCGGCACGCTCGTCGACGTCCTTCCAGAGGTAGGCGTCCTGGCGGTCTACGCGGCTGTCCTCCTCACCCTGGCGTCGTGGCGGCTGCGTCGGGTGATCACCGGTGGTTGAGCGCCGCTGGCTGGAACCAGGCTTAGGCTGGCCAGGTGTGGCGTGAACGACCGAGCTCGATAGGGGCATATCTGCAGCCGCCCGCCGCATCCGACCGACCTGCCCGCCGCATCGGCTGTGGTTGCCTTCCCGTGGTCATCCTCCTCTTTGTCGGGTCTTTTCTCGTTCGGGCGGTCGAGAGCGTGACCGATACCGAGATCGACGGTGGTCTGGTTGCCGTCGCGGTGATCGTCGGAATCCTGGTGCTCGCCATCGTCGGCTCCCGGCGTCGCACCCGCCGGGACGAGGAGCGAGAGGCCATCTCCGACGGTGCCCCCACCTCGACCCGTCCGCCGGAACAGCCGCTGCCCTCCGCACCGCCACCAACAACCACGCCTCCTCCGGCGCCACGGCCTGCGCCTCCGCCCTCGGGTCAGACACCGATCCCCCGGCCGCGGCCCTCGTCTCCGGTCCCACGGGCAAGCGATGCTTCCCTCGAACCGGAGGCGGAGAGCCTCAGGCAGCGGCTGGCCGACGCCGTGGCAGACATCGCAGCCGAGGTGGAGAGCAGCGCCACGGGCGATCCGGTCCGCCGCCCGACATCCGAGGAGATGATTGCCCGCGCCAAGCAGCGGATTCGGCACTGGGGAGACCAGGGCGATCAGACATCGTCGAGGTAGGCCCAGATCTCGTCGGCCAGGTGCCGCCGCTCCTCCGCTCCGGCTCCCTCATCGGTGAGCCCCCGATTGTCCGCCAACAGCAGCGCCCCACCGAACAGGACCTGGGAGACCGCCTCGTCTGACCCGATGCGGCCCTCGAGTCGGTACTGGCGGCCCCGTTCCATGCAGGCGGAGAGGAACGCCTTCTCGTCCAACGGTCCGACCAGGGCGATGAGTTCATCGGCCACGATGGCGTAGGCCTCCATCAGCGGCGCCACCGCCCACGCCGCTGTGGCAGGGGCGAGCGCGATAGCCGGCCCGTCGCCTCGTTCGACCTGTCGCTCCCAGTCAGGATGGTCAGCGTTCAGTTCGGCCGTCACCAGGCGACAGAATTCGTCCTTCTCGGCAAAGAAGAACTCGAACTTCAACAGGTCACGCAGGTTGAGCAGCCTTGTCCAGAACGATTCCAGGTCTGGCGCCTTGAGGGCGATCTCGGCCAGGCCACGGGGGACGAAGAAGTGGACGATCGTGTTGCGGTAATAGGAGGCCCTCAGCATCTGGCCGGGCTCCATCCACCAGACCTGGCGGCCTGCCGCCTCGTGACTCGAGACGAGATTGTGTTCGGCCATCGCCCCGATGACGGCGCCGACCATGGCGGGCTCGTCGAACCTGATCTCGGTAGTGGTCGGCAGTTCCCTCCGCGAGATCAGGCCCGCCAGACCCTGGCACTCTTCGGCCAGCGTCGTCAGGTCACGGGCCCGCCCCTTGGCGGCCAACAGCACGATGGACACCACGGAGACCGGGGTGATGGGAGTCACCGACCCGATCCGGTACATGACCTCGAACGCCAGCTTCTGCACCTCGATCGGCTTCTCGTCGTCGAGGTCGGCTCCCTCGAGACCCTTGGCCAGCGAGATGGGATCGGCGAACGTGATGTGGATGTCGCCGTAGCGCCGGCGCAGGCGGGAGATCGAGCGCAGCGCCCACGAGAAGCTTTCCTTCTCCTTGGCGCCGCCGGAGGCCTCCGTGGCATAGGCGTCCACGTCCTGGATCTGGTCGTAGGCGATCGAAATCGGGAGAAGAAAAACGTCGTCGGCCGTGCCCCGGTTGAACGAGTCGATGACCCAGGCCAGCATCCCCAGTCGGGGGGGCCGCAGCTTCCCCGACCTCGACCGTCCGCCCTCCATATACCACTCCAGCGGGAAGCGGCGTTCGATGAGGTAGTCGAGATAGGTCTTCAGCACGAACTTGTAGAGGTTGTTGTCTTTGAACGACCGCCGAATGAAGAACACCCCGGTGCGACGGATCAGCGGGCCCACGGGAAAGAAGTTCATGTTGATGCCCCCGGCGGTGTGGTTGGGAGGAAGATCGTTCTCCCAGAGGGTGAACTGGAGTGCCAGCCGGTCGAGGTTGGACCGGTGTGAGGGCAGGAACGCCACGGGGAACTGGTTGGCCAGCCGGGCGATGCTGGCGACGGTGTTCCGGTCGTAACGAATTGCCCCGTAGCCCTGGCGATAGACCCAGTGGATGAAGTTGGCGATGAGGTCCGTGATAAAGGGGCTGTGGCTGGCGGCGATCTCCGCCAGGTAGTGGCGGGCGCGGGCGATTGCCACCACCTCGGGCAGGCCGCGTTCGCCGCCCAGCACCGCCGCTTGTCGCCGGAATTCGGGCGTGCCGGCGATGTCCTCGGCCACGAAGCGGGGGATCTTGTAGCGGTTGCCTCGCTGCTGCCTCTCGGCCCTGTCCAGGGCTCGCCAGGCGCGGCGGGTGACGTGGTCGACCAGGTCCCGGTGCTCCACGGACGAGGCATGTGATTCGACGAGCTCCTTGGCCCCGGCGCCCTCCCCGACGACGATGCGGACCCGGTCGGGAAAGAAGCGCAGGATGAGGTAGTCGCGTAGCCAGCGGGGGTCCCGGGGGTCGCCAAGCCGGAGCACATCGAGCCATGAGACTGTCCGGCGGCCGTGGCGCTCGGCCGGCAGCCACATAACCCGGAGCGGGACGAGCCACCGGCCCGCGTCTTCGAGCACGGCGGCGAGATCGGGATCGGTCGTGCGCCGGTGACGACGGATGCGCGACGGGGCGAGGTTCAGGATCATGTCCCCTCCGCACCGTCCGACCCAGGCCCGAAGGAGCTGATCTTCGAGACCGGTGGAGGCATCGAGGACGTAGGCGGCGGAATGGCCGGGCGGAAGGTCGGGGCACGGCGGCTCCTGGGGGAGTCGCCGGGAGGCGACGCCGGCGAGCTCGGCAAGGGCCGGGAGACGGGGCATCGGAGCGCGATCGTACCGGGCGACACCGCCCCAATCCGGCGTCGTAGGCTGCGGTCCGTGCGGGCCGTCGTTCAGCGCGTGATCAGGGCCGAGGTCTCGGCCGACGGTGGCGTCGTCGGCGCCATAGGACCCGGGCTGGTTGTTCTTGTGGGTGTCACCTCGGGAGACACCGAGAAGGATGCCGCCGTCCTGGCCACCAAGCTGACCGGCCTCCGTATCTTCCCCGACGCCGACCTGGCGATGAATCGGTCGGTGATGGACGTAGGAGGCTCGGTGCTCGTGGTGAGCCAGTTCACCCTCTACGGAGACGCTCGCCGGGGAAGGCGCCCGTCGTTCACGGCGGCAGC
>DATFFO010000137.1:0-2109 GCA_035250025.1 Acidimicrobiia bacterium | reverse complement strand
GGACTACCTGCTCGAGCGGCTGGCGCCGCTGCCGTCGGCCCGCACGTTCTCAGCCGGCGACCCGGCCGCCTACGGGCTGGCCGCTCCGGAGCTGGAGTTCGAGCTGGAACGGGGCGGTGGGGCGGTGACCACGGTGGCGGTCGGGAACCGCGACCTGGAGGGGAGCCTGCGCTACGTCTCGGTGCCCGGGCGGGATTCGGTCGAGATGATCTCGGCCCAGATCGTCGACGACCTCATGGGCCTGGTGGCCGGCGCCGGCTAGGAGACTGCTGAGCAAGGCGCTTCCCGGGAAGGGGGCAGGGGGCGTAGGTTGTGGGTGGGTCCTCGGGGGCCATGTCCGACCGAAGAGCCGGTGCTTGAGGGTGTGAGCCGGCCGCGCTGGTGGCTTCGTGCCGTAGGTGTCGTTCCCTCTTTGACAGCCCCCCGAGGGCCTGTTCACGTGGCGATCAGCCAGGTTCCGTTGTGGGTGAGACCGAGGTTGATGAGTCGTTGGAGGTTGACGGCCGCGGCTCGGTGGGCGAGCCAGATGCGGTTGCGAGCGGTGCCTCGGTAGGCGACGCGTCGTCCGGGGCGGACCAGCCAGGCGAGGCTGCGTTCGACCATGGGGCGCCATCGCCGGTAGTCGGTGACGAAGTCGCCGTCTCGCCAGGCCCGCCGGCCTTCGGCGAGTTCGGCGTCGTGGACGCTGATTTCGAGTTTGCGGCCGTCTTTGGCGGTCGTGCACTGCACTCGGAGCGGGCAGCCCTGGCAGCGCCAGCGGAAGGCGACGAAGCCCCTGTCGCCGATCGGGGCGGTGTGGCCAGCGGGGCAGGTGGCGGTGCGAGCGACGTGGTCGATAGTGAAGTCGTCCCGGCTGAACCGGCCGGTGTCGGCCATGGGCCAGGGTTTGATGGCGAGGCGGTGGCGGTGGCGACGGAGCGCGGCTCGGGTCTCGCCGGAGCCGTAGGCGGCATCGGCCAGGATCTGGCGACCCTTGGGCTCGTTGGCCAGGAGTGAAACTCCGACCGCACCATCGGGGGTGTTCCCCGGGGTGAGTCGCTGGCCGCAGATGAGGCCGGTCCGAGGCTCGACAACGATATGGGCCTTGTAGCCGTTGCGGTATGCGCCGACGGTCTTGTGGATGTGGCGGGATTCGGGATCAACAGTGGAGATCACGCGATCCGGAGCGGTCTTGCGGGCGATCCGCCACAACCCTTCCTGATTACCGGGCTCGACATCTTGGCCGGCCACCAAGGCCAACAACCCGGCGGCGTCGGCCGCTTCACCGGTCAACTCCAGACCCTCCACACCGGCTAGCACGGTCCGAGCGTCATTGACGAGGGCACTGACGAGCTCATCCCGGGCTTCGGGGTCGTCCCAGGCGATGCGGGGCTTGCCCGGTTGGCTGTAGTCGTGCCCGGTCAACTCCAACGCGGCCGCCTCAGGGATCAGGCGCCGGACCCGGCGGATGGCGGCGATCAGCTGGGTCACGGTGTCTTGGGTGGCCACCGCGTCGTCGAGCACCGTCGAGTCCAACGCCCGGCGAGTCTTGCCCTTGAGAACCCCGGTTTCGGCGATCACCGCCCGCACGGCGTCGAAAATCCGCTCCGGTTTCTCACTGGTCCGCAGCTTGTTCCGCCACAAGGTCAGCACTGTGGAATGAAACCCCGGATCGTCAAGGGGTCGGCCGGCCGCCACCTTCCAGGCGATGTTCATCCGGAGCTGCTCGACGGCGTCCCGGTCCGAGAAGCCCTCCAGGGACTGCAGCACCATCACCGTGGCGATCACGTCGGCCGGGACCGAAGGACGACCCCGACCCGACGGGAACAGATCGGCGAACATCTCGTCCGGGAACAACCGCTGCCGGTGCTCAGCCAAGAAGGCGTGCACCGACCCCGCCGGAACGAGATGCCCGCACAGCGCCGCCGCATCCAGCAGCTCGGGATGAGGATCACTCTTGCCTTGCACACCACGAGTCTCACCCGCGAGCAACAAAATCGCGAGCACTCAACCCCGGATTGCTCAGCAGTCTCCTAGGCGGACCGGCCCAAGCCGGACATACGGGGGCATCGACGTTCAGATGCGTCCGGGTCGTGCCGATCCTGGAGAGAGAGGAGAACGTCGAGCACA
>DATFFO010000136.1:0-2842 GCA_035250025.1 Acidimicrobiia bacterium | reverse complement strand
CATGCCGCCCGTCAGCCTACGGTGACGTGACGACAGATCCCCTTCTGTGGTTCCCGGTTCATCCCACCGTGATATCGATGCTCTCGATGTAGACGCTCTCGAGAGGCAAGCTCTGCTCGCGCGAGCCTGGACGGGTGGCGGTGGGGACGGCGGCGATGGCGTCGAGCGTCTCGTCGCCCCCGATGACCCGCCCCAGCACGTTGTACTGAGGCAGCAGCACCGAGGCGTCGTCCCCGACCACGACGAAGAACTGGCTGCCGGTCGTGCCTCGGCCGGCGTTGGCCATGGCGACGACCCCCCGCTCGTAGACGAAGCCGTCCTCGGGGTACTCGTCGGGAATGGAGTAACCGGGTCCTCCGGTCCCCACGGCGTCGGGGTCGCCGCCCTGGACGACGAAGTTCGCGACGATCCGATGGAACACGGTGCCGTCGTAGAAGCCCTGTCTGGCGAGAAACACGAACGACTCGACCGTCGTCGGTGAAGCCGCCGGGTCGAGTTCGATCGTAAACTCGCCACAGGACGTCGCCACTGTGGCCGTGACCGTGGCCTCGGGAGTGATGTCGTCCTGGGGTTCGAAGTTGTCGAACGACACCACGGTCTCCTCGGGCGGCGCCTCGGCCCCGCAGGCAGTGGCCTGCTGGCGGTAGCCGTCGTAAGTGCCGGGGAGGGACTGTTCGTCGCCCCCGAACAGGCCGACGACCACGAACAGCAGCACCAATATCGTCCCCATCGCCAGGGCAAACCCGATCCGCCGGAACACCTCCCGGCGGGTCTCTGCCTTCTTCTCCGCCTCCAGACGGGCGGTCCGGTTGTCCTTTTGACGCCGACGACGATCGGTCATGGCCGAGGAGGGTAACGAGCGTGGGGGCGACCGGTTCACGGTTCCCGGTCGACCGTCACCCGTCAAGCGTTAAACCGAGTTCCCTCGCCACCGGCGTAATCTCCTCCTAGGAATGAGCATCGTCGTCCAGAAGTACGGCGGCACCTCGGTGGCAGACCCCGAAAGGATCAGCGCCGTGGCCGACCGCATCGTCGCCACCCGCCGCCGGGGCGACGATGTCGTGGTCGTGGTCTCGGCAATGGGACATACCACCGATGAGCTGATTGCCCTCGCCCAGGGCGTCAACCCCGATCCGCCTGGTCGGGAGATGGACATGCTCCTCACGGCCGGGGAACGCATCTCGATGGCATTGATGGCCATGGCGATCGCCGCCCGCGGAGTGGAGGCGGTGAGCTTCACCGGTTCCCAGGCGGGGATCCTCACCGATGCTTCCCACGGCGCCGCCAAGATCCAGGCGATCCGGGGCACGCGCGTATCCGACTCGCTCGCCCAGGGCAAGGTGGTGATCGTGGCCGGCTTCCAGGGCGTGGACCCTGAAGGCAAGGAGATCACGACGCTGGGCCGGGGCGGCAGCGACGCCACGGCCGTCGCGCTGGCAGCCGCCCTCGAGGCGGAGGCGTGCGAGATCTGTACCGACGTCGACGGCATCTACACGGCCGATCCCCGCATCGTTCCGGATGCTCGCAAGCTCGACGAGATCAGTTTCGACGACATGCTCGAGCTGGCCGCCTCGGGTGCCGGCGTCCTGATGTCGCGTTCGGTTGAGTTCGGGCGCCGCTTCAATGTCCCCATCCACGTTCGCTCGTCTTTCCACGACAACCCGGGAACCTGGGTCAAGGAGAACCCCATGGAACAGGCCATCATCTCCGGCGTCGCCCACGACCAGTCCGAGGCCAAGGTCACTGTCCGCCACGTCCCCGACCGACCCGGGGTGGCCGCGGCCCTGTTCGGCCCCCTGGCGGAGGAGGACGTCAACGTCGACATGATCGTGCAGAACGTGTCCCACGACGGCCACACCGATATCTCGTTCACGGTCCCCCGGGAGGCGGCCGAGACCGCCCGTGCCATCGCCGAGAAGGTGGCGCTGGAACTGGAGGCGGGAGAGGTGGACGTCGATCCCGGCATCGCCAAGGTGTCGGTAGTGGGGGCGGGGATGAAGTCGCACCCCGGCGTTGCCGCCACCGTGTTCTCGTCCCTGGCCGAAGCCGGGGTCAACGTGGAGATGATCTCCACGTCGACGATCCGCATTTCGTGCGTCGTTCGGGCCGAGCAGGTCGAGGACGCCGTCCGGGTTCTGCATGCCGCCTTCGACCTGGCGGGTGACGGAGCCCTGACATGAGCGACCGGGTCGTCGGAGTGGTCGGCGCCACCGGGGTCGTGGGCCGCACCGTGCTCTCGATCCTCGAGGAGCGGGCCTTTCCCCTCGCCGATCTGCGGCTGTTCGCCTCGGCCCGCTCCGCCGGCCGGCGGGTGGAGACCAAGTGGGGCGACATCGAAGTCGAGGATCTGGACGGCGCCGACCCGGCCGGGATCGACGTGGCCATCTTCTCCGCCGGCGCCACGCGCTCGCGCGAGCACGCCCAGCGCTTCGCCGCCGCCGGAGCGGTGGTGATCGACAACTCCTCCGCGTTTCGGCGAGATCCGGAGATACCCCTCGTGGTCGCCGACGTCAACGACGACCACATCCACCGTCATCAGGGGATCATCGCCAACCCCAACTGCACCACGATGGCCCTGATGGTGGCGGCCGGGCCGCTCCACCGCGCCGCCGGGCTCCGCTCGATGGTCGCCACCTCGTACCAGGCGGTGTCCGGTTCCGGCGGAGCCGCCATCGACGAGTTGATGCGCCAGACCCGCGCCTTTCTCGAGAAGCCCGACTCCCTGCGAACCGGCGGCTGGGTCGATCCAGGTTCCGAGGTCTACGCCCGTCCCATCGCCTTCAATGCCCTGCCCTACGCCGGCACCGAAACCGAGCAGGGGTACACCGACGAGGAGTGGAAG
>DATFFO010000135.1:0-2776 GCA_035250025.1 Acidimicrobiia bacterium | reverse complement strand
CCACGGCCGATCCCCTCGAGTCCCCCGCCCGCTCCCGCCACCCCGAACGTGCCCGTCGTTGCCCCGGCACCGCCGCCCGCCGTGTCGCCCGCTCCGCCGGCCCCGCCTGCTCCGGCGAGAGAGTCGGAAACGACAGTCAATCCGCTCACCGGGCTGCCTACCCGGACGCCCGGCGCCGCCTTCCGCGAGGAGGCAGCGTCGACGACGGCGGCCAGCACCACCGCCTCCGCCCGGGGGGCGACGGGGATCCGCGACGCGCTGGTCGGATACAAGCTTGGTCGGGAGGGCGTAGGTGCCCCCGACAGGAGCCGTCCAATCGACCGACCCACCAACGACAACCCCGGGCACGACCAGACCACCACCGAGGTGGCCGCCGATGAGACAGGGAGCGAACGATGACCGCCGGAGCCACCAACCTGAACTGGCTGATGCGCCGGTTCACCGAGGCCGTTCCCGCCATCCGCCAGTCGGTTGTGGTCTCGTCCGACGGTCTTGCCATGGCAATGTCGAGTGATACTGATCGCGAGTCGGGCGATCGCCTCGCCGCCGTGGCCTCGGGCATGATCGGCCTCGCCTACGGGTCCGCCGGGCGCTTCGGCGCCGGGTCTGTCAGCAACGTCATCGTCGAGATGACCCAGGGCTGGCTGTTCGTCACTGGCATCAGCGACGGCTCCCTCCTCTGCGTCCTCACCGGCCGCGCCGTTGACATCGGCGCTATCGCCTACGAGATGGCGCTCTTCGCCGAGCGAGCCGGGGAAGTCCTCACGCCCGAGGTGCGTGAGGAGCTGAAGGCGTCCCTGGTGGGTCTGGTGTGATGGTGACGGACAAGCGACCCGACGAGGGCCGCCTGATCCGTCCCTATGCCATCACGGGGGGCCGGACAGGGGCAGAGAGCCCACCGATCGCCCTGGAGGCTCTGGTCCAGTCGACGCCGCTCGGGACTCAGATCAAGCATCAGTTCCGATGGGAGGCGGCCCGGGTCATCGATCTGGCCCGCTCCGACACCGCCCTGGTGGAGCTGGCCGCCCGCCTCGACGTTCCCATCGGCGTGGCCCGGGTGCTGGTAGCCGACCTGATCCAGCGGGGGGCGGTGACCGTGGTCGAGCCCAGGGGAGAGACCAACGGGCACGAGCCTGGAATCGAATACGCCTCGCTGTTGAAGAAGGTGCTCGATGGAATCAAGAGCCTCTGAGTCCGGCCGGCGGCTGCCGGTCAAGATCGTGGTGGCCGGTGGCTTCGGCGTCGGCAAGACCACCTTCGTCGGCGCCATCTCCGAGATCGAGCCGTTGCGGAGTGAGGCGACACTCACCCAGGCGAGCTACGGGATCGACGTCCTCTCCGAGGACAACACCAAGACCACAACGACCGTGGCGATGGATTTCGGGCGCATCAGCCTCAAGCACGAGCTGATGCTCTACCTCTTCGGCACGCCCGGCCAGGACCGGTTTCACTTCATGTGGCATGAGCTTGCCAAGGGAGCAATCGGGGCCGTCGTGCTGGTTGACACGCGCCGCTTCGATGCCTGCTTCGCCGCCGTCGACTTCTTCGAGCAGCGGGACACTCCGTTCCTGGTGGCGGTGAACACGTTCAACGGGCAGCGCCACCACGACCTCGAGGACGTGCGTGATGCCCTGCAGATCTCGCCCGACGTTCCCATGACCTACTGCGATGCCCGGGTCCGGGTCGACGTCCAGACCACCCTGGTCAATCTCGTCGAGCACGCCCTGAGCAAGGCGTTGCAGACCGCGCCCAGCTAAAGACGGAAGACGGAAGGCCGCCACCGGCGGTCTTTGGAGCGTGTGTCGCGGCCCCAACCAACATTGGACCGCCTGTGTTGCCTACCGCCACGCCTGGCAAGAAGAACGGTCACGTCCGCGGTCGAAACGCCTTGATCGCCTTGAGGACGTCCGGGTCCTCGGCGGTGGACGAGATGTGGGCCCGGATCGACCACGGGTAGTCGCCGTCCTCGGTGGATGGGATCGGCCGGGGTGGGGCCGGCGCAGGCTCGGGTCGCTCGGGGGCGGGATCCGGTTCCGGTTCCGGTGCGGGTGCGGCGGGGGGCGGAGCGTTGTCGGCCAAGGCGGCGAGGACGCCTAGCCGCTCGGCATGCTCGGCTATTCGTGAGCGGACATCGAGCTCCTCGTCACGCATCCTTCGCTGCATCTGGCGGTAGGCGCGGCCCATCTCCTCCAGCTTGCGCCGCCCCTCGGCTTCGATGTTCTCCACCTTGCGCCGCGCCTCTTCGATCACCTCGGCGCTGCGGGCCTCGGCCTCGGCGCGGGCGACCCGCAGGATCCGATCGGCTTCGCTGCGGGAGGAATCGATCGAGACAGTGGCATCGGCTCCGTGGGCGGGCTGTGCAGGACCGATGTCACGGGCCCGGGCAACCATCTCGTCGTGGGTCCGCCGGGCCTGAGCGAGGATGGCGTCGGCTTCGACGCGGGCATCGAGCCGGTCCTTCTCCGCCTCCTGCCGCATCTCGGCGGCATCCGCCTCGGCGGCGGCATGCAGTTGCTCGACCTGGGCCACGAGGCCCTCGACCTTGCGAGTGTTCTCGACACGAGCCTGGGTGACGATGGCCTCGGCCTCGGCCTTGGCCGCTTCCACCAGCTTCTGGGCCTCGGCGACGAGGGCCTCGATCTGGGCGCGGGCCTCGACGGCGGCGGAGGTCTGGTGAGTGGGTCCCACGGCTCTATTTTCGGCACGAAGGGGTGCTCACCTTCAGTCCGACTTTGTCTCGGGCCCTGATTTCTCAGCTCACGAGGCCGGATTCATA
>DATFFO010000134.1:0-5395 GCA_035250025.1 Acidimicrobiia bacterium | reverse complement strand
GGCCCCGCTGGACCCGGCCTTTGACCATACACAGGTGAGTGCGGCCCTGCCCAGCCTGATGGCGCCTAGGCGTGATACCAGAGGACGCCCTGGCGTTCCTCCACGTCCAGATGATCCCTGAGACGCAGATACTCGAGGTGGGCGACCGTTTCCCGCAACGCCAGCCGCTGCTCGATCGGCGAGAGATGCGGCCGAAAGATCGAACCGACCATGTTCCAGGCCGTGGAGGAGTGGGCGGCGGCCCGTTCGTGCATCTGACCCAGGCGGCGCTCATGATGGAGGAGGATCTGCTCCACGCGAGCCGAGCCCCGCTCGATGATGCCCCCGTGGGCCGGGTAGGTCAGCCCGATCGGTATCGACAAGAGTCTGCGCAGCGACGTCATGTAATCGCCGAGCACGTCCTCGTAGTCCTCCTCGAACATGATCACGGGTGAGATGCGAGGCAGGACATGGTCGCCCGAGAACACCACCCCACTGAGGGAGTCGCGGAGGCAGATGTGGGAGGGGTCGTGGCCGGGGGTGTGCAGGACCTCGAGTGATCGCCCCCCGCCCAGGTCGATCGACGAGCCGTCCTCCACGACCACGTCGGGAGGGTCGATCAACGGCATGTACTCGGGCCGGGGTCCCACGTCGGCCAGCGGCTTGGCCAGATGGGCCGGAACTCCGTGGCGGTTAGCCAGGTCGAAGTTGCGCCGAATGAAGCCGGGCGTGTCGTTGTAGCGGTCGACGAGGCGGCCGGCCCGCTCGTGCATCACGAAACGGGCGTCGTGCTCGGCCACGACCCGGGGCGCCATGCCCACATGGTCGGGATGGAGATGGCTGACGATGAGAGTGTGGATAGGAGCGTCGGCCAACCCGACCGTCGCCATGCCCTCTGCGAGTGCCAGACGGCCCGCCTCCCAGTCACAGCCACAGTCGATCAGCGTCAGCCCGGCGGCAGACTCGACGGCGTAGCAGTTGACCCAGGTCGGGGACTTGAAGGGAAGTGGTACCGGGATGAGATGGATGCCGTGGCCGAGCGAGAGAGGATCGGGAACCGGCCCGTTCACCCGTGCTCCACCGCATCCCGTATGCCGAACGTGATGTCGACCGTGACCTCGAACTCCGTTGGCACGCCCGAGTTGTCGACCCGGCCTCCCGCCCGCACCATGTCCCAGCGAGTTATGTCCGAGATGGTGGTCGCCGCCCGGGCGAGCACGGTCCGCACCGCATCCTCGATGGAATCGGGCGAGCTGGCGGTAAGGCGAACGGTCTTGGTGATCATTTGGGCTCCCTTGCGCAGGTCGTGGCAGAGTACGCGGCTCGTCGCTCGAGTGGTCGGAAGACGGAAGTCGGAAGTCGGAATTTGGAGACAGGAAGGAGGACGAGCGGAGGCCACGAGGGCTGGCCGGCGGGTTGCGGGTCCTGGGTTCTAGGTTATAGGTCACCCACGCTCCCGCTTCCGTCATCCGTCTTCCGTCCCGGCAAACCGCCAGAACCTATCACCTACAACTTGCCACCTACCACGAGATCCTATCGAACAAATGTTCGATAGGATCTCACTCATGTACGCCGAACTCCACTGCCATACCAACTTCTCGTTTCTCGATGGGGCTTCCCATCCCGAGAGGCTGGTGGAGCGGGCGGCAGAGCTCGGCTATCGGGCCCTGGCCGTCACCGATCATGACGGCTTCTACGGGGTGTCGCGCTTCTGGCAGGCCGCCTCCGCCGCCGGACTCCCTGCGATCTACGGGGTGGAGGTGGGAATGCCCCTGGCCGGTGTAGACCACGACGGGGACCCCATCCGCCGGGCCGAGTTCTGGGACCACCAACGCCAGGTCGAGCATCCTGTGGGTCCTCGCCGGGGCCGTACCGTCACCATGCACGGCAGCAAACCGCTCAACCTCCCACCCACAGAGCACCTGGTCCTCCTGGCGGGCTCGCCGCAGGGCTATCGAGACCTCAGCCGCTTCGTGACCCATGGTCAGATGAGAGGAGTCAAGGACGCTGCCCGGTACCGGTGGGCCGACCTTGCCGGGGTAGCCGGCGGTGGACAGGTGTGGGCACTGTCAGGTTGTCGTGCAGGAGCGGTTCCGGCGGCCGCCGCCCAAGGCGATCTGGCCGGGGCGATTACGGCCGCTGCCCGGATCAGGGAACTGTTCGGGACGCGTTTTCATCTCGAGCTGTGGCATCACGGACTACCCGAAGACGACCTCCGCAACGACGTCGTCTGGGAGGTGGCGGGCCGTCTCGGCCTCGGTGTCGTAGCCACCAACCAGGTTCACTACGCCGACCGCTCCGACGCCGACCTGTCTGAAGTGCTGGCTGCCATCGGCGGGCGCCGCTCGTTGGACGAGGCCGACGGCTTTCGCCCGGCCACGGACCTGCGCCACCTCCGTTCGCCGCGGGAGATGAAGGAGCGGTTCACTCCCTATCCGGGAGCGGTCGAACGGGCCGCCGAGTTGGGCGAACGGCTGGCCTTCGATCTGGCCCTGATGGCCCCCCGGCTCCCCGACTTCCCGATGCCCGGCCATTTCCAGGACGAGATGGAGTACCTGCGCCATCTGACGTGGGAAGGGGCCCGTTCGGTGTACCCGGGTGGGGGAGAGGGGGGCATCGACCCGGTCGCCCGCCAGCGGCTGGATCACGAGTTGGGGATCATCGAGAGGCTGGGCTTCCCCGGCTATTTCCTGGTGGTCTGGGACCTCGTCACCTACGCCCGCCAGCGCCAGATCTACTGCCAGATCCGCGGCTCGGGAGCCGACTCGGCCGTGTGCCGGTGTCTCGGCCTGACGCGGGTGGATCCAATCCGTCTCATGCTCCCCTTCGAGCGGTTCCTCTCCGAGGAAAGGGGCAGGGCCCCCGACATCGACCTCGACCTGGAGGCCGATCGCCGCGAGGAGGTGATCCAGTACTGCTACCGCCGGTACGGTCGGGAGAGGGCGGCGATGGTCGCCAACGTGATCACATACCGGGCCCGTTCGGTGCTGCGGGACGTCTCCAAGACGTTCGGGTTCACCCAGGCCCAGGCCGACGGCCTCTCCAAGTTCGTCGACACCCACGACCCCTCCCATCTCGCCCAGGACGTCCCCCTGCCCGTCGGCCTGACCGCCGATCTCATCTACGACATCTGTCACCGCCTCGACGGATTCCCTCGCCACCTCGGGATCCACTCGGGAGGGATGGTGATCGCCGACCGCCCTCTATGGCAGGTCGTCCCCCTCGAGTGGGGACGGATGGAGGGGCGCACCGTTCTCCAGTGGGACAAGGACGACTCGGCGGCGGTCGGAGTGGTGAAGTTCGACTTGCTGGGGCTGGGCATGCTCAACGCCCTGCACCTGTCGGTCGACCTCATATCCGAGACCCACGGCGTGGCTCTCGACCTGGCCAACATTCCCCAGGAGCCCGTCATCTACGAGTCGCTGACCGATGCCGACACAGTGGGTCTGTTTCAGGTCGAGTCACGCGCCCAGATGGCCACCCTTCCCCGGATGAAGCCGAAGACCTTCTACGACCTGGCGGTGGAGGTGGCGCTGATCCGTCCCGGTCCGATCCAGGGTCAGTCGGTCCATCCCTATCTACGTCGTCGCAACGGTGAGGAGCCGGTGCGCTACCCCCACCCGTCCACGGAGCCCATCCTCGCCAAGACACTCGGGGTCCCCATCTTCCAGGAGCAGCTGATGGAGATGGCCCGCATATGTGCAGGCTTCGACGGCAACCAGTGCGACCGCCTCCGCCAAGCCATGACGCACAAGCGATCGGACGCTGCCATGGGACGCCTGCGAGACGAGGTGTTCACAGGAATGGCCGCCAACGGCATCACCGGGGCGGCTGCCGACGAGATCTGGGAGAAGCTCCAGGGCTTCGCCAGCTTCGGTTTCCCCGAGTCGCACTCGGTGAGCTTCGCCTACATCGTCTACATGTCGGCGTGGCTGCGCCATCATTGGCCGGCGGAGTATCTGGCGGGGCTCCTGAATGCCCAGCCGATGGGTTTCTACAGCCCCAACACGCTCGTCCAGGACTCCCAGCGTCATGGCGTCGTGGTCCTCCCCCCGGATGTGAACTCCTCGCTCCACGACTGCACGATCGAGCCGTGGGAGGTGGATCCCGGCGAAGTGGTCACGTTCATGGGGCGCGGCTGGCGGCGGGGGAGGGGTCCCGTCGATGATCCCGTCCGGCCGGCGGTAGCGGTGCGGATGGGCCTGCGCTATGTGCGCAACATGGGAGAGGCGGAGATCGCCCGGGTCGAGACCGCCCGTCTCCTCACCGGGCCGTTTGCAGACCCGGAAGACCTGGCTCACCGGACCGGTCTGGGAGTGGCGGCACTCGAGGGTCTGGCGGCGGCGGGAGCGCTCTCCTCGATCGGCCTCGACCGCCGGTCCGGATTGTGGGCGGCGGGACCTCTGGCCGAGATCGATCCAGGCCGGCTTCCCCTGGCTCCGGGAGTCGACGCGCCTGCTTTGGCGCCCATGGAGGAACAGGAGGCGCACCGTGCGGACCTGTGGTCGACCAGCGTCTCCACCCGTCATCCCATCGAGTTCGTGCGCGCCGATCTAGACGAGCAGGGATGCCTGACGGCGGCGGCTGTCCTGGAGAAGCGGCGAATGGCGGCATCGGTGAAGACGGCGGGAGTGGTGACCCACCGCCAGCGTCCCTCGACGTCGCGGGGCGTCATCTTCTTCAACCTGGAGGACGAGACCGGCCAACTCAACGTGATCGTGATGCCCGACGTCTGGGACCGCTACCGCCTGGTGGCCCGCAGGTCGCCGGCCCTGATCATCGAGGGACGACTCGAGTACCGGGACGGGGTTACCAACCTCGTCGCCCGGGAGATGGAGCCGCTCGGAGTGAACTCGCTCCCGTCGCGAGACTTCAGATAGCCGTCACAGCTTTGCTGCTCAGGGAGAGCAGTTGAAGACTTCCCAACCGCCCTCTTCGTAGACGGCGTAGGCGGCCGCGGCCACGTTGGCCTCGGCGTCGGTGGGCTCTGCCCCCGCAAAGCCGGTGGCTTCCGCTCTCTGGGCCCAGAACTCGGGAAGATGGTGGAAGAGACCGGTGGCCCCTGTCTCATGGTTCGTCGACGTCGGGTTGAAGCTGGATTCGCACCAGGCCACGCGGATGGCCCGGTTGACGTCCTCGGGTTGGAAGTACTTGGAGATGAGAGCCCGCATTTGCATCTCCGAGAGCCACCCGTGGGTGGGGAGAGTGTCTACTGGTTCCTCGGTGGTCGCCTCGGTCGTTGTCCCCTGGCTTCCGGCAGCGGAGTCGGCCGAGACCGAAGCCGCCACAGCGGTCTGGGCCGTGGGCGAGTTGAACCCGAGGCCGGCGAGCGCTCCTACCTCGTGGCCCAGCCTGGCATTCGACGCCTCGGGCACAGTGCGATCACTGATCTGGAAGGCGGCGAATCCGGCGACTG
>DATFFO010000133.1:0-3964 GCA_035250025.1 Acidimicrobiia bacterium | reverse complement strand
GCGCCCATGGCCGCCAGCACCGCATAGGAGGCGACGCCGTACACCCCCAGGGAGATGGCGGCGGCGAGGCCCATCAGCCTGTAGAAGGCGATCATGTACAGGATGGTGAGCCCGGCGCCGATGACCGCCGCCTGGATGCTGGCATCGATGGCCGTCTCGCCGAGCGATGGGCCGATCGTCCCCTGGGAGATCACCTCGACTGGTACGGGCAGGGCGCCCGCCCGGATGAGCAGCGCCAGGTCGGTGGCATCCTCTTCGGTGAAGCCGCCGGTGATGATTGTCTCGCCACCGGTGATCCCGACGCCGCATGCCACCGACGGTGAGACCTGGGGGCTGGAGATGACGGAGTTGTCCAGGACGATCGCCACCCGGCGCTGGGCGGAGCCGGGGGGTGAGCAGGCCGCCTCGCCGGTCAGGTCGGTCCAGGCGGAGCCGCCCGCTGAGCGGAACTCGATCGATACCACCCACTGGGCAGACCCCTGCGGGTCGAAGATTCCTGATGCCGTCTCCACCTGGTCACCATTGACGGCGGCGGGGCCGAGTACGAGCTCCTCTCCGGGGTCGCCCGGGATGACGAGCCCTTCGGTGTCGGGGGGCACAGATCCGGTGGGATAGGACTCGATGACGGAGTGGAAGGTCAGCTGAGCGGTGCGGCCGATGACCTCGAGGGCCTCATCGGGGTCGGTGACCCCGGGCAGTTCGACGATGATGCGCCGGTCCCCAGACAGCTGCAGTGTCGGTTCGGCCACCCCGAAGGCGTCGACACGGCGGCGAAGCACCTCGAGCGTCCGGGTGGTGACCTCCTCGGTGACCTCGATATCGGGAGTGTCCCTGGCTTCGAGGACGATCTGGGTCCCGCCGCGGAGATCGAGCCCGAGCTGGATGGGGGTGGAGATGAGCGTGTAGATGGCGGCGGCGGTGGCCGCCACAGTGAGGAACAGCCGCCACCGGGAGATTTTGGGCAAGACCGAGCCTTTCGGTGATCCGGGGGCGTACGCCAACTTAGCCTGGACCCACCGAGGTCGACGAGCCAAGCGAATCGGTGGATCTGGCCTTGATCAGTTCGCAGGTATCAGGTCAGGGCCGTCGGATGAACCGCCAACCGTGAACTGTGAACCGTGAACTGTTCTCAAGTTCGCCCGTAGACCCTGACCGTGGCCCCGTTCATGACACCGGACCCCTCAGAGAGGACGAAGTCGGCGACGGCCGCGATTTCGTCGGGGGTGGGCCAATGCACGTAGTCGGCGTAGGGGAGGGCGGCCCGGGTGGCCGGGGTGTCGATGACCGACGGCATCAGGGCGTTGGCGGTGACGCCCGAGCCTTCCAGCTCCTGGGCGACGGTCTTGGCGAGGGCGACGACTCCGGCCTTGGCGATGTTGAAGGCGGCCTGCCCGGGCGGGGCGTCCTCGGCCGCCCGGCTGCCGATGACGAGGATGCGGCCCCAGCCGGCGGCGCGTAGGTGGGGAACGGCGGCGCGGACGGCATAGAACGTGGAGCGCAGGTTGAGGTCGAGCATGCGCTCCAAGCGGACGTCGTCGGTCTCTTCGACGTCCCTGCCGCCTGCCCAGCCACCGACCAGCGCCGCCAACTGATGGATGGCGCCCCAGGTGTCGGCCACTTCCTTCATGAAGCTGCTGACCGCCTCGGGATTGGTGGCGTCGACCCGGCGGAGGATGAGCCGGTCCTCGGGGAGGTCGAACTTCTCCTCGAAGGCGGTGGCTTCGTCGGGGAGGATGTAGGTGACCGCCAGGCGGACATCGTGCGTGACGAGGCGCCGCACCAGGGAGGTTCCGAGTCCCCCGGTTCCGCCTGTGATCACCGCCACTCGCTCCGCCACAAGGACCTCCTTCGCCGGTCAACCTCGAGACGCCCATGCTAGGTTCAGGGAGACCGTCGTGGAAGGAGACCCACAAGGACATGGCTTCCATCACTTTCGAGGGCGTTGGCAAGGTCTACCCGGGCGGCACCCGGGCGATCTCGGATGTGAACATCCACATCGAGGACGGCGAGTTCGTCGTGCTGGTAGGGCCGTCGGGCTGCGGGAAGTCGACGCTGCTCCGGATGGTGGCCGGCCTGGAGGAAGTCACCGAGGGCAAGATGCTCATCGGCGACCGGGTCGTGAACGATGTGCCCCCCAAGGACCGCGACATCGCCATGGTCTTCCAGAACTACGCCCTCTACCCGCACATGACGGTCCGCGACAACATGGCTTTCGGTCTCAAGCTGCGCAAGATGTCCGACAGCGACATCGAACAGCGGGTCGGCGAAGCCGCCAAGATCCTCGAGATCACCGACTATCTCGACCGCCGTCCCAAGGCACTTTCCGGTGGCCAGCGCCAGCGCGTTGCCATGGGCCGCGCCATCGTGCGCGAGCCGGCCGCCTTTCTCATGGACGAGCCCCTCTCCAACCTCGATGCGAAGCTGCGCGTGCAGATGCGGTCGGAAATCGGCCTCCTCCAGGAGCGACTGGGCACGACGACCCTTTACGTCACCCACGATCAGGTCGAGGCCATGACGATGGGCGACAGGGTGGCCGTTCTCCGCAAGATCAGCGGCGAGGAGTCCAACCTCCAGCAGATCGACAGCCCCCGCAAGCTCTACGACAGCCCCGCCAACCTCTTCGTAGCCGGTTTCATCGGCAGCCCGTCGATGAACTTTGTTCGCGGGACGATCGAACAACAGGACGGGGGAGTGATCGTCAAGTTCGCCGGCGAGTCCCTCCATGTCGACAGCGAGACCGTGGCCGCCCGCCATGGGCTTGCCGATTACGCCGGCAAGGAACTCGTGGTCGGTATGCGTCCTGAGGCGTTCGAAATCGACGCCGCCGTGCCCAATGCTCCGGAGAACCGCAAGATCTCGGCCAAGGTTGGTCTCGTCGAGCAACTCGGCTCCGAGGCGTATGTGCACTTCCAAAAGGACTCCCCGCCGGTGATCACACCCGAGATTCGGGAGCTGCTCGCCGACCAGGGCGCCGGGGAGGAGTCCCTCGGGTCCGAGTCGAAGTTCACGGCTCGCGTCAACGCCGATCTCGCTCCTCGTTCGGGCGAGGAGGTCAAGCTGGTAGTCGACACGTCGAAGCTCCACTTCTTCGACGAAGGCACAGGTTCCGCCATCCGCTGACCGGAGCGCGGGCTAACAAGGTGAAAGGGCGGCCCACCGGCCGCCCTTCACCTGTGAAGGGGCCTCTTGTGACCCCTCAGGGACGGGGCGGAGGGTATCGGTCGAGCCAACGGCCCCGGGGGTGGCTGCGAGCGGCGGCCAGGTCACTGGCATCGTCGAGGTCGAGGGCCAACCCCAGCCGCACCACCACCTGGGGGTGTTCCAGACGGGCCAGGTGGCGGTGGAAGCTTGCCGGCCCGTAGCCGAATCGAACTCGGCGGGCCGCCCCCAGCAGCGAGGTGCCGCCGTCGTTGGATGGGGCGATCACCTCGCGGCCGGTGTCCAGGGCGTCGAGGGCGACGCTTATGTCGGCCTCCGCCAGGAGCGGCAGGTCGGCATGGACGATCAGCCACGGCCGGCGCTGCTGCTCCGCCATGGAGGCGGCCCGAGCGGCGGCAGCGTCCAGACCGGTGCCCTGGTCGACGATGGCGGACCAACCAGAGGCCCCTGCCCAGCGGGCTACCTCGCCGTCGGCGGCGACTACCAACGGCTCGCCCCCGGCGGCAGCAATCGTGGAGATGGTGTGGGCGGCGAGATCCCGGCCGAGGCGGGAGCGGGCCTCGGCGTCCAGGATCGGTCCCAGCCGGCGCTTGGCGACGAAGAACCGCTTGACGGGCACCCCGACCAGGACGTTCATCGCCGGCAGCGTATTGAGAACTTTGTCCCGTGGGGGACAAAGCCTTGCTAGCCGCCGAGGATCAGGGCCAGTTGGCGGGAGCGGGCCACGAGGCGACCTTCGGCGTCCCACAGGTCGGCCGACTCGTCGTGGAAGCCCTGCTCGACCACCCCGCTGCGGAGCCACACC
>DATFFO010000132.1:0-6539 GCA_035250025.1 Acidimicrobiia bacterium | reverse complement strand
CCTTGCTGGCTCCACAGCGTGAACTGCTCGGCGATCTCGTCGTCCTGCTGGATGCGGTCGCCGATCTGGCCCGTGCCACCCACCAGGATCCCCTGGGGCATGCGGAAGTCGATGAGACGACCGGGTTGGTCAGTGGACGGGGCGTCGGCGACCAGGAACGAGGACATGTTGGGCTTGTCCCGGGGGTTGAACGGCTGAAGGAGCACATACGACATCTCCTCCTCACCGGGCAGGCGGGTGAGGAGGTAGTAGGGCAGCATCTCCGCCAGATGCTGATGTTCCGTCGGTGAGGTCGGCGAGAGCCGGTCCCCGATGAGCAGGTCGGACGAGAGCAGCAGGCCGCGCTGGATGGTGGCCGGGTCGACAGGAATCGACCACCGGTCGTTCCCCGAGAAGAACTCTGATGGCTCGTCGACGTGGTACTCCAAGTACATCTCACCCTGGATCCGGTACATGTCCTGCGGATATCGAAGGTGATCCACCAGTTCCGCCGGCATCTCGGATCCGTCCTTGAACAGGCCTGGGTACACCTGGCGCCAGGCCCGGACCACCGGGTCGTTCTCGTCGACCACGTAGAAGTCGACGGTGCCGTCGTAGGCGTCCACAGTCGCCTTGACGGAGCTGGCCAGATAATTGAGACCGGGACGCAGCTCGGTCATCACCGACAGGCGCTCTCGGGCCGCGGCGGTGATCGGCTGTGAATACGGAAAGTGACCGCTCGACGTGTAGAGGTCCACCACCCACACCAACCGGCCGTCGGTCACGACCGGGTAGGGATCCGAGTCGACCTCGAGGAACGGGGCGAGGTCGTCGACCACCGCTCTGATGTTCCGCTGGACGAGCACCCGGCTGTCCGGGCGGATCTGCCCCGAGATGAGCAGGTTGAGGTCGCGGTAGCGGAAGGCGAAAGCGATGCGTCGCCACAGATTGCTCAACTCGACACCCGCCCCGCCCCCGTATTGGTTGGGCTGGATGCCCTCTCCCCCAACAGGCAGGTCGACCTCTTGAGGCCCCGACCCGGTGCGGACGATCACCGGTCGGCCGGGCTCGTACGACTCGCCGAAATACACCCGGAACTGATCGAGCTCCAGGGCGGGGTCGGTGGAGACCGGGGGAAGGTCGGAGAGCAGGAATTGGGGCTGGCCGTCGGACTCGACCCGATTGGCCTGGCTCACCACGGCGCCGATGCCGTGGGTGTAGGCGAGCCGCGTGTTCTGCCAATCGCTGCGAGGCAGATTGCCTTCGTCGAGCTCGCGGACCGCGATCATCGTCTGGGTCGGGGTCCCGCCGAGAACATATCGGTCGGTGTCGACCCGCTCCAGCCCGTAGTAGGGCCGTATCTCCTGGAGGTTCTGGTAGGTCCGGGGCAGGACAGACGTGTCCCAGAGACGGAGGTTGTCGATGGTGGGCCGGTTGGCCTCGATGTCGGCGGCGTCGAGGGACCTGGAGGCGGGGAACTCGCGCACTTCGACATCGTCGAGGCCATAGGCGGCCCTGGTGAACTCGATGCTGTGGCCGATGTACTCGGCCTCGCGGGCGAAGGGTTGGGGCTGAACCTGGAGTCGCTCGACTATCGCCGGATAGACCAGCAGCGCCGCCGCCGAGACCAGCACCCACGCCCCTACCGAGACCACGACGAGGGTCCACCCCCGCCGCCAGATGTTCACGACGAACACGATGGCTGCGACAACGGCGATGGCCATCAAGAGCCGCAGGGCCGGGAGGCGGGCGGTGATGTCGGTGTAACCCGGACCGAAGAAGTTCGACTGTCGGTCGGAGAAGAGCAGGCCCAGGGCGTCCATGCGATAGATGCCGGCGCGGATCAGCGCCAGGATTGCGAGGAGGATCGAGAGGTGCATCTTGGCGCCGCGGGTAAACGTCGGGAACGAGCCCCGCTGGATCCGGATGCCGCCGTTGAGATAGTGAGCGACGGCGGCGAGGACGGTCGCGGCGGCGATCAGGTTGAAGAGCCAGCCGAGCGCCGACGCCACCAGGGGGAACTGGAAGACGTAGAACCCGACGTCGATGCCGAAGATCGGGTCAGCCATGTCGAAGCTCTGGCGTCCGACGAAGAGCAGGACGTCGTCGCGCCACGTGGCCAGGCCCGTCCCGATGAAGAGCGCCAGGCCACCCGCCACCAGGAGTCGGACCAACCTGACCCTGCCTTCCACCCAGTGCCGGAAGCGG
Organism: Acidimicrobiia bacterium; assembly: GCA_035250025.1. Lineage (GTDB taxonomy): Bacteria > Actinomycetota > Acidimicrobiia > Spongiisociales > ZC4RG35 > DATFFO01. Next base: position 4,352 of record DATFFO010000132.1, on the reverse strand, counting down.
ACGACCAACTCCTCTTCTTCCGTCGTGTCGACCGGGAAGTACCGGGGGCCGAGACGATCGGCGATCACCAGCGTCAGCCACAGGACGAGGAAGGTGACGATGATCCCCAGTACTGCCAGCCCGATCCCGACCAGCCAGCGCCTCTGCCAGACGCCGCTGTAGCCGACGGACTGGAACCACAGGAAGTCTGTCCAGAGTGTTCCCAGCGCCGTCAGCACCAGGTAGACCACCACGATCCCGACAAAGAGATAGGTCAGGCCCCGGCGACGATCGCCGGTTGCCCGGGCCGGAGGCGGTGTCCGCGAGAACATGGGGCCGGATTGTAAGGACGGTTCGTGTGTAGTCCCCTACCGGTCGCCGGGAGCCGTGAGTTGGCCCCCTACCCCGCCGCCTTCGGCGGCAGGGGCCCCTTCCCCCTCTCGCTTCACTCGTGGGGGACAAACCTGGCTGGACGTGCGCTCGATCGCCAGGACGAACCCGTGCGGACGGTTAGGCGGAGGTGGGTTCGATCGTGCAGGCGCAATCGCGGTGGGCGGGGGGCAATGCCGCTCCGCTGGCTGCCGCCTGGCGGCACTCAGCGCAGGAGCGACCGGCCGTCACCCAGCGCCAGGGACGATCGTGGGCGTCCAGGGCGGAGGCGAGCGCGGCATGATACGAAGTCATGGCCATCCAGCGGACCCGCCGTTCAGCCTCGTCGGTGCGCCACCCCCGGAAGACCCTGGAGGCGGCGGCCGATCGTTCGCGGGTTCCGCCGCCGGCGGCGCCGATGGCGGAATCGAGCGCACCTGCGAGCTCCGTGGCCAGGGAGTCGAGCCGCGTGGGATCCACCTCGACTGAGGGTCCTGCTCCTACACCGAGTTCCGTGGCCGCCTCCAGCCCCGCCTCGGCGGAGTCGGCGACCAACGATTCCAACTCGTCGCGGAGGCCCGCTCCCAGGACAACCGGGTCGGGACTCCACTCGCCCTCCGACTGCCGGATCTGGTCGAGGGCTTCGTTCTGGGCATCCGTGAGGACCCGCTTGATCGTGCGCAGGGCGGTGTTGGTGATCGGCAGCAACAGGCGATCACGGGTTTCGAAGGCATCTCCGTCGTCGGGCTCGGAGACCACGGCCGGCACCTCGGCCGCCGGTGGGACCGGTTCCTCGGGTTCGGCCATCTCTGGCGATTCCCGGGGTGACTCCGCTGGCGCCGGGGCCTCTTCCTCGGGTGTCCGCAGCCGCCGGAAGAGCTCGAACACCTCGTCGGCGGCAGGTTCGACCTCGCTCTCGACGTCGGGCTCTACCTCCGCCTGAAGTTCGCTTTCCTGGGACTCGACCCCGTCGTCCTCGGGCGTGTCCGAGTCTTCATCCTGTTCCTCGAACTCCATCCCGGCATCGAGGTCGACGTCGGAGGTGCCGGCATCTGTGTCTTCGTAGTCTTCGGTTTCGTCCTCGTCGCCGGCCTCCGGCTGCTCGGGGCGGGTGGGCCGGATGATGCGGACGGTGTGCCCCTCCTCCCAGGTCTCGACGTGAGGCTCACCCCCGCGCTCGTCGGCCACGACCACCTGGCGGGGAAGCTCGGGCGCCTCGGACAGACCCAGACCCTGGCGGCGGTCCTCGAGCTCCGACTCGAAGCGCGCCAGAGTTCCCCGTACGACCTCGAGCTCCATCATCAGTTCCTCGCGCCGGTGCTCCAGTGCCCGAGTCCGCTCCTGAGCTGACTCGGCCTGACGGTGGGCGGAGGCGATGATCTCGTCGTGCTCGGCTCGGGCCTGGGCGGCCAGCTTCTCGGCCTCCATCCGGGCGTTGCGAACGAGGTCCTCGGATTCGCGGCGCCCGGTCGATGTCAGGCGATGAGCCTCCCGCTCCCCTTCACCCAGCACAGCCAAGGCATCCCGTTGCGCCCCGACCGACAGGCGCTCGACTTCGGCCTTCACCTCGTCGAGGAGCTGAGAACCCGTCGTCCAGGCGTCAGTGCGCATCGCTTCGGCGTCGCCCCGGGCGGCCCTTACGACCTCCTCTGCTTCGGCCATGGCCTCCGACCGCCAGCGGGCGGCGTCGGCGGCCGCTCTCTCCCTCAGGGACTCGGCCGCGGCGCGGGCAGTCTCGAGGACCTGGGATACCTCCCGGCCGACGCTCTCGAATTCGGCCTTGAGGTCGCGGCCGGCGAACTCGCCGAGCCGGGAAGCCAGCCGGTCGCGTTGATCAGTCAGGACCTCCACCGCCGACGCCAGGCGTTCCAGAAACGCCTTGACCTCGTCGGTGTCATACCCGCGGAACCCCACGCGGAAGCTGGCGAGGCGGACCTCCTCGGGAGTGGGTGGCGTGGTCATGGGGCTTTCCAAGATACCCGCCACCGCCGCCGTGACCCGGCGTTTGTAGGGCGCAAACCCCTCAGCCCAAGGTTTCCATGAAGTCGAGGGCGTCCTGGACCGTTTCCACCGGGATAAGCTCCATCTCCCCTCGCGGAGCCGTGAGGGCGGATTCGTGGTTGTTGATCGGCACGAACATGTACTCGGCCCCGGCCGCCTCGGCAGCCACGACCTTCTGGCGGACACCCCCGATGGCGCCGACGTTGCCCTCGGTGTCGACCGTGCCTGTCCCGGCGATGACATGACCCGAGGTCATGTCGCCCTCGGTGAGGACCTCGATGATCGCCAGCGAGTACATCAGCCCCGCAGAAGGCCCGCCCACGATCCCGGAGTTGATGTCGATCCAATAGGGGAGGGATCGCACGAAAATGCCGATGAACGGGCGTCCCGCCTCCTCCTCGAGGGCGGCGAGCTCGATCTCGTATTGCATTTCCTCGCCATTGCGGACGACGGCGATCGGGACGACGTCGCCCGGGGCATTGTCTGCCATAGCCTCGGCCAGGTCCTCGGTCGTGGCGATGTCGGTCGCGTCGAGCCCGGTGATGCGGTCGCCGATCTCGAGGACCTGGCCAGCCGGGGTGTCGGCGGCGTAACCGGTTATGAACACCGATTGGGGGGCCTCCTCGACGCCCACGTGGCGCAAGGCGACCGTGATGGCTGTCGCCGTCGACTCGTCCATCAGTTGGAGGTTGCGGCGGCGATAGTCCTCGTCAGTCTCATCGGGCTGGCGCACCGCCTGGCGGGCGAGGACGTCAACGGTCGGGTCGACACCGGCGACCAGCGCCTCGAACAGGTTGAGGTCCTGGCCGGTGACGGTGAGCATCACCAGTTCCCCCTCCGGCGGGAAGGTCGGGGCACCGTCGACGACCACCGCCTCGGCGGCATCGCTCACCGGGCCGGGCGAGTAGGCGATCAGGGGTAGGGGGATGTTCCAGGCGAGCACGATCACACCCACTAGGAAGAAGAGGGCGGCTGCGGCCGTGGCGGCTCGTCGATGACCTGTCTGATCGCTCACGCCCTGGAATCGTATCGCCCGCCTCCTTCTACACATTTTCTAGAGTGCTCCTCGCACCCCGACGAGAGGCAGACCTGACGTGACCTACGCCCCCGCCGTCATCACCTACCGGATGAGCTCGCGATCGCGGCTGGCAGCCGTTGCTCTCGTAGTTGCCGCTGCCGCCCTCACCGCCCTCGCCGCCCAGGTGCGGATCCCGCTGTGGCCGGTGCCGATCACCGGCCAGACCTTCGCCGTGCTCCTGACGGGCGCCGCCCTGGGGTGGCGAGCAGGCGGCGCCGCCCAGCTCCTCTATCTGGTCGTCGGCGCCCTCGGCGCTCCGGTCTTCACCGAGGCTTCTGGTGGCGTCGACGTGTTGACGGGTGCCACGGCCGGATACCTCTTTGCATTCCCGGTGGCCGCCGCCCTCGTCGGACGACTGGCCGAATCACGCCACGACCGCCGGTTCTGGACCATGGCCCTCGCCTTCATTGTCGGCAGCGCCGTGATCTACATCGGCGGAATGCTGGGGCTCGTCCTCACCCTCGGGATGAGCCCGGGGGCAGCGTTCGCCGACGGCGTGCTGCCCTTCCTGATCGGCGACGCCATCAAGGCGGTCGGCGCCGGGATCGTCCTGCCCGGGGCGTGGCGGCTCACAGGCCGGGACACCTGAATCAACGAGCGTGCAACGCACTGGACCATATCCCGTGCGTTGCACGCCAGTTGAGAGAGCTGCTCAGGCGTCGGCGGCCGACCGCTCCAGGGCGTAGATCCTGAAGGGGCGGCGGACGCCCTTCATCGTCAGGTCCTCGATCTTGGTGCCCACGACATGGTCTCTGACCGAGGCCAGGGTGCTTTCGGTGGCGAGGATCTGACCGGGCTCGGCGTTGGTGGCGAGGCGGGCGGCGACGTTGACGTGGCTGCCGATCACGGTGTAGTCCGTGCGGGTGGCCGACCCGATGTTGCCCACCGTCACGTAGCCGGTGCTGATGCCGATACCGATCGACAA
>DATFFO010000131.1:0-5325 GCA_035250025.1 Acidimicrobiia bacterium | reverse complement strand
TAGCCGGCCCGCTCCAGAGCTGCCACCGCCTCGTGACCTGGGTTGGGCCGGGCTCCGGCGATGCGACGCCAGCCGGTGTGGCTACGTGCCCAGTAGCGGCGACGGGCGTCCGGGTCGCCGACGAATTGGCCGTAGGTCATCGGAGCCCCGCTGCGCGTGGCGCCGCTGGGGCCGCGGTAGTCGGGGATTCCCGAATCGGTCGAGATGCCCGCCCACGTGAGCGCCAGCACCCCGCCGCTTTGGAATATGCGGGCCAGTCTGCCGAGAATGTGGGCGTCGATCACAGGCCCAGCGCCTTCTCTGCCTCGTCGAGTGTCTGGCCGCCGGCCACGACCGGGGCGAACAGGTCTCCGAGCCGCTGCAACCTCTCCCATATGTTGGCCATGGTCACGTCACCGTTGCGGACCTCGGAAACCTCCTCCCATCGCAACGGCAAGGAAACCGGGGCGCCGGGTCGCGGCCGTACGGAGTAGACGGAGGCGATGGTCTGACCCGAGGCGTTGCGGTTGTGGTCGATGAAGACCTTGCCTTTCCGCTTGGGCTTGTCCCATTCCATGGTCAGGTCGTCGGTGTTGGCGGCCACGAGATACGTGCCTACCTCACCGACGAATCGGCGTACCCGCTCGTAGGTGTGGACCGGTTCGAGGGGCAAGTACACGTGCAGCCCGCGGCTCCCGGAGAGCTTCGGGTATCCCTTGAGGCCGAGCTGGCCGATGGCGAGACGGATGAGCTCGGCCCCGGCGATCACCTGTTCCCACACCGACCCCTCGGCCGGGTCGAGATCGAAGATGGCGTAATCCGGATTCTCCAGGGTGCCGGCGCGGGAATGGAACGGGTGCACCTCGATGCAGCCCATGTTGGCGAACCACATCAACGCCTCCCGCCGGTCGGCCAGCATGAAGTCGATGAGCCCACCCTGGGAGTCGGAGGGGACCGGGGTCGTGGGAATCCACTCGGGCTGGTGACCGGGAGCCCGCTTCTCGTAGAACATCGGCCCGCCGACACCGTCGGGAAATCGTGACATCGACAAGGGGCGTCCCGCCAGGTGGGGGAGAAGGATGTCGGCCACCGAGGCGTAGTACTGGATGAGGTCGCCCTTGGTGTAGCCGGGCTCGGGGAAGAATGTCTTATCGAGGTTCGAGAGCGACAGCGGAGACGGCACCTGGGGCCGGAACCTCTCGCCCTCTTTCTCCGCCCGGATCGCTCCCGGGAATCTCACCGCCCCCGAGCCGAGGAGACGCCCGGCGCCGGCGTCGGCGCGGTCGCCCTCCGCCTGGCGGATCTCGGCGGCGATGGCGTCATGGCTCTCCTCCTCGTGCGCCTCGGAGATGATGACCAGGTTCATCCCGGCGGCGCGGGCGGCGGCCACGAGCGGTCCCACTCGCAGCGTGCCCTCCCCGTACGGGAGGTGCTTGATCTCTCCTTTGTCGCCTACCAGGTTGTCGGTGAATTGGGATTGGAGGGGGTCCACCATCCACGCCGGGAACTGCGACGCCAGGAAGGAAAGGACCTGAGAGAACGCTTCAGTGGACGTCAGGCCGGCGCCCGTGACGGCGTGGAGATGCGCCCAGTCGACGATGGGGCGGACGAAGGAGAACTTCGAGGAGATCACGGCGATGTCGCCCAGGGTGCCCCAGGCGCTTTCCTTGCCCGCCGTTTCCAGACCCAGGCCCAACCCCAGTCCCTCGACTTTCGGGGCGACCTTCTCCAGCCGGGAGGTGATGCGGTCCATGAGGACGTCGGGGTCCTCGCCGTGAGTGGCGCCGCCGTGGGCGACGATGATCGGGGCGCCCATGGCCCGGCCCAGCTTCATCGTGTGCTCGAGAGCGGCCAGGCACTGCGCCCCCCGGTCGGGGTCCTCGGGGGTGAGGGTGGCGAAATAGGGGGCGTGGACCGAGAGCCGGATGCCGCGCTGGGCGGCGGCCTCGCCGAAGGCGGCGCACCGCTTCTCCTTCCAGGGGAAGTGCTTGACGAAGGGCAGCTCATGAGCGTCGAAGCCCCGTTCGACCAGGCCGTCGAGAAATTCGGCGTCCTCAACGCCGGGGGGCGGCAGTTCGGAGATGCCGAACGAGATCATGGCTGCAGGGTAAGCCGCCTCCCGATGCATCCCGAGGTAGGACTCAGGGAGACAAACGGCGGGCGGCGGCCACCACCACCGGGTCGAGGTCTTCGGCACCGGCGTCGATGTGCTCGTACAGCGCACTCAGCATGCGCCGCTCCCAGAACTTGCCGATGTGCGTCGCCACCGCGGCCACCTGCTCCTCCTCCGACAGGTGAGGGAACTGGTCCACGATCTGGTTGCCCATCCGGATGATGTCTCGGGTGAGTGCCGACATGGCGCTCAGGAACCCGGGACGGCCGACAGTTCGCTGTGCTCCAACCCGGTGAGGGCCCGCTCGTCACGCTCGGTCATCGACGCCGGCGAGACCTGGACGGCGGTGACCTTGTACTCCGGGCAGCTGGTTGCCCAGTCGGAGTACTCGGTCGTCACGACGTTGGCACCGGTGACGGGGTGGTGGAAGGTTGTGTACACGACGCCGGGAGTCATCCGCTCCGATACCTCGGCCCGCAGGGTGGTCGCCCCGACCCGGCTTTCGAGGAGCACCCAGTCACCGCTGGAGATTCCGCGCAGCTCGGCATCGGAGGCGTGGATCTCGAGGATGTCCTCGGGATGCCAGGCGACGTTCTCCGTCCGCCGGGTCTGTGCCCCGACGTTGTACTGGGTGAGGATCCGGCCCGTGGTGAGGATGAGAGGGAAGCGGCGGGTGGCCCGCTCGGGGGTAGGCACGAACGGCGTCTCCATGAACCGCCCCTTACCCCGGACGAACTCGTCCACGTGCATGACGGGGGTGCCGGAAGGGGCGGCATCGTGGCAGGGCCATTGGACACTCCCGATCCCGTCGAGCTTTTCGAAGCTGACCGCCGAGAAAGTCGGGGTGACGGCGGCGATCTCGTCCATGATCTGGCTGGCGTTGTCGTAACTCATCTCATAACCCATCGCCCGCGACAGGTCGCACGCCACCTCCCACTCGTGCTTGCCGCACACCGGGTCCATGACCGGCCGCACCCGGTTGATGCGCCGTTCGGCATTGATGAAGGTGCCGTCCTTCTCCAGAAACGAGGTACCGGGGAGGAAGACGTGTGCGAACTTGGACGTCTCGTTCAAGAACAGGTCCTGGACGACCACCAGGTCCATCGAGCCCAGCGCCGCCCTCACATGCTGGAGATTGGGGTCGGACTGGGCCAGATCCTCGCCCTGCACGAAGATCCCCCGGAAAGAGCCGTCGATGGCCGAACTGAACATGTTCGGGATGCGCAGACCTGGCTCGGACTGGAGCGGGCGGCCCCACATCTCCTCGAAAACGTGCCGCACGGTGTCGTCGCCGACGTGGCGATAGCCTGAGAACTCATGGGGGAATGAGCCCATGTCACACGAGCCCTGGACGTTGTTCTGGCCCCGCATCGGGTTGACGCCGACGCCGTCGCGGCCGAAATTGCCTGTGGCCATCGCCAGGTTGGCCATTCCCATCACCATCGTGGAACCCTGGCTGTGCTCGGTGACACCGAGGCCGTAGTAGATGGCCGAGTTGGGCCCGGCGGCGTAGAGACGAGCCGCCGCCCGTAGGTCTTCAGCGTCGAGTCCGGCGGCCGGGGCGACCGCCTCGGGTGAGTTCTCGGGGAGGGCAATGAACTCGGCCCACCTGTCGAAGCCCTCACATCGCTCCTCGACGAACTCCCGATCGACCAGGCCCTCGGTGACGACGACGTGGGCCATGGCGTTGACCACGGCCACGTTGCTCCCGGGTAGGAGGGGGAGGTGGTAGGTCGCCTCGACGTGGGGGCCCTTCACCAGGTCGATGCGCCGGGGGTCGGCGACGATGAGCTTGGCGCCTTCCCGCAAGCGCCGCTTCATGCGCGAGCCGAATACAGGATGCGCCTCGGTCGGGTTGGCGCCGATGACGAGGATCACGTCGGCGTGGTCGACCGAGCGGAAGTCCTGGGTGCCGGCGGAGGTGCCGACCGTGCTGGAGAGACCGTACCCGGTGGGCGAGTGACATACCCGGGCACAGGTGTCCACGTTGTTCGTGCCGAACGCCGCCCGCACCATCTTCTGGAGGACGAAGACCTCCTCGTTGGTGCATCTCGACGAGGTGATGCCCCCTATCGAGTCCGTTCCGTAGGTGGCCTGGATCTTCTTGAAGCCATCGGCGGCGTGGGCGATGGCCTCCTCCCAGGAGACCTTGCGCCACGGGTCGGTGGTCTTCTCGCGGATCATGGGCTCGGTCTGGCGGTCCTCGTGGTTGGCGTAGCCCCAGGCGAAACGGCCCTTGACGCACGAATGACCTTCGTTCGCCCCGCCGTCCTTGTAGGGCACCATGCGGATGACCTCCGTACCCCGCACTTCGGCCTTGAAAGAGCAGCCGACACCGCAGTAGGCGCACGTCGTCAGGACGGTCCGGGTCGGCATCCCCATATCGATGACCGACTTCTCCTCCAACGCCGTCGTGGGGCATGCCTGGATGCAGGCGCCACACGAGACGCAGTCGGAGTCGAAGAAGAGCTGGTCGGTACCGGGGGACACCTTGGAGTCGAACCCGCGCCCTGAAATCGTGAGGGCGAAGGTGCCCTGGATGTCGTCGCAGGCTCGCACGCAACGCGAGCACACGATGCACTTGGTGGAATCGAAGGCGAAGTAGGGGTTGGAAGTGTCACGTTCGGCGGCCAGGTGGTTCACTCCGGCGCCGTAGCGAACCTCGTAGAGACCGACGTCAGCTGCCATGGCATGCAGTTCGCAGTCGGCCCCATCCGGGTTGGCGGCGCAGTCTTCGGGATGATCCGAGAGATACAACTCCATCACGCCTCGCCGCAACCGCCGAACCCTGTCGGTGTCGGTAGCCACCTTCATCCCGGCGACCACGGGCGTGGTGCACGAAGCCGGTGTCCCCGGTTTGCCTTCGACCTCCACCAGACACATGCGACACGAGCCGAACGCACTCAGGCGGTCGGTGGCGCACAGCTTCGGGACGTCGAGGCCGGCCATCGCCGCCGCCCGCATGACCGATGTCCCCTCGGGAACGATCACGGTCTGCCCGTCGATTTCGAGTGTGACCAGCCCCGTCCCCGTGACGGGGGGAGTCCCAAAATCGTGCTCGACCAGCAAGGTCATGACCTCAGCCTACCCCGGGTCTCGCACCCACCACAGCCGCCTGCACCGAAGTCCGCGACGGGTTCGCCCTCGCCTTCGGCGAGCCCCCTACCCCACTTCGTGGGGGCCCCTTCCCCCACTTCGTGGGGGACAAAGCTTTGTCCCCCTGAGCGAAGCGA
>DATFFO010000130.1:0-3096 GCA_035250025.1 Acidimicrobiia bacterium | reverse complement strand
TCATGACCTGACGAAGGGGGATGCGCCCGAACGCCGCCAGCGGGATCAGGCCTCCCGCCGTCCCCCCGATCCCCAGCATCCCGGCTCCGTAGACGATCCCCAGCCCGACCTGGCCGATCGCCACCACCCCGGCCGTCACCTGGCCGATGGCAATGATCCCCCGGGCCAGTTGGCCAATGGCGATCACGCCGAGGGCGAGTTGACCGATGGCCAGGAATCCGGTGGCCTGCTGACCGATGGCGACGAAGCCGTGCGCTTCCAGGCCGACGTCGAAGAACTTCACGGCCCGACACGCTACCCGCTCCCGCCCCCACTTCGAGTGTGCGTCGTCTTTGGTCAGGGCAAGGTGGATGCACCCTCGTCTCGGTGCCTCGATCGATTGTGCATCTGCGTTGGCCGCGGCAAGGCACATGCATCCTCGTTGGCGTCACCGGGTCGCCCCGGTCTGGAGGAGGATGCGGCGGCAACCGGCGAGATCCTCGGTGAGCATGCGCCAGGTGAACCGGAGCACGGCAATCCCTGCCGCGGCGGCGCTGTTGTCGCGGGCGCGGTCCCGTTCGAAATCGGCACGCCGTGAGTGCCAGCGTCGCCCGTCCGCCTCGAGGATCAGCCTCCACGCCGCAATGTAGATGTCGACAATCATCGGAAGGCGGTCGAAGCGGAAAGGGTGCTGGCGGCTGGCCGGCGGGACCGCAGGATCGTCCACGAGGCGATTGAGGTATCCCTCCAATTGGTTGGCCGGCGGCTCCCAGGCATCGGCGGCGCGTTCGTCGAGGAGCGGGAACAGGACACCGCTTCCACGAACTCGACCATTACTCACGCGCCGACGGATAGGTTCAAAGTCCTCCACGGCGACCACACCGGCGGCGAGTTGGTCATCTGTGAGACGTTCCAGCCGTGCAGCCGGAATGCGACCCGCCAGGACGAGGAGAGTCTCGGCAACATTGGCAACTTTGAAGCCGGAGACCTTTGTCGTTCCGAGCTCATCGAACCAGATCGATCGGGCGACGCGGGCGAGAGGCGACCGAACGCTCGTCCGCATCGGGACGGTGATCTCGGGCCGGCCGCGACGATAGCCTTCGAAACCATGGAGGTAGGCGGCAGAGGCACCGCTCACAATGGCCCGCGGTCGGCTCAGGATCGCGGCTGCCACCTGGCGCTCCCACTTGGGGGGAGCTGAGGCGACGGCGTAGACACCCGATGCGAGCCGCACCCACGCACCCGCCTCTAAGCGACCGTGCACCATGTTGTCGGTGAAGCCTGCCCGGCGCGCCTGATCGAGTGAGAGCACGCCGTGCTGGCGGGAGGCGTAGACGTCGACGTTGCGGTCGGGGGTCATCTGGCCACCATGCCGGAACGGCCGCCCTGGCGGAAGGGGGTTGGCACCGCTACTCGGCAGTGCATCCGCCTTGCTGGGGGCAAGCCAAATGCACCGTCATTCGCTCTCGCCCGACGAGGATGCAACACCCTTGAGGGCGGTGATTACACACTCGATCCAAATTCGATTCGATCACCGGCGGGCGGGTCGTAACCTGGTGATCCCATGCTCGTCACCAAGGACCTGCGGATCGAGGTCGGCCCCGTCATCCTCATGGACGGGGTCTCTTTCAGCGTGCAACCGGGCGACAAGATCGGGCTGGTGGGACGAAACGGGGCCGGCAAGTCGACCCTGATGAAGACGCTGGTCGGCTTCCTTTCCGCCGCCTCCGGGTCGATAATCCGGACCGGCCACGTCGGCTACTTCTCCCAGGACACCGACCCGCCCGACCTGGAGCGACCCGACGTCACCGCTCTCGAGCGAATCCTGGCCGCCCGCCAGATCGGGGCGATGCTGCGCCGCATCGAGGACACGAGGCGCAAGATCGAGCGCCTCGATGGAGAAGCCCGCGATCAGGCGATCGTGCGCTTCGCCCGCCTTCAGGACGAGTTCGAGACCAAGGGTGGCTTCATCGCCGAGGCGGACGCCAAGGCGGTCGCAGCCTCGCTGGGGATAGACGACGGCGACCTCGAGCAGCCGATCGTGACGATGTCCGGGGGCCAGCGTCGCCGTGTCGAGCTGGCCCGGATCCTGTTCGCCGAAACCGACATCCTCCTTCTCGACGAGCCGACCAACCACCTCGACCTCGATGCCAAGGCGTGGCTGGTCGACCATCTCCGCTCGTATCGGGGCGGGCTGCTCGTCATCAGCCATGACCTGCCGCTCCTCGACGAAGCCATCACGTCGGTGCTCTCATTGGAGCGGGGCGAGGTCGAGGCCTACCGGGGCAACTACTCACATTTCCTCGCCGAGCGCGAGGCACGCCGTGAGCAAAGGGAACGAGAGCGGCGTCATCAGGACGAGGAGATCGCCCGCCTCGAGGCCAACATCCGCCGCTTCAAGGGACGGACGGAGAAGATGGCCAAGGTCGCCCGGTCGATGGAGTCGCGGGTCGAGCGGATGAAGCGTGATCTCGTCGAGGTGCAGGGCCGGGGGAAGTCGGTCGCCCTTCGCTTCCCCCAACCTGAGCCCTCGGGGAGGACGCCCCTGACCGCCCATGGCCTGGCCAAGACCTACGGCGACAACCTCGTCTTCGTCGACGTGGACGTCGACACCAACCGGGGAGAGCGACTGCTCATCCTGGGGCTCAACGGAGCCGGCAAGACCACGCTGCTGCGGATCCTGGCGGGAGTGGAGACGGCCGACCTCGGCGCTGTCGACCTCGGCCACAACACGACCTTGGGGTATTACGCCCAGGAGCACGAGCAGATACAACCGGGGATGGTGGTGCTCGACCATCTCCGCTCCGTCTCGGACCAGCCCGACCAGACGTTGCGCACCGTGCTGGGCCACTTCCTGCTCGCCGACCGGATCGAACAGGACGCCGCCAGCTTGTCCGGCGGCGAGAAGACCAAGCTTGCCCTCGCCATGCTGGTCATGTCACGTCCCAATGTGTTGCTGCTGGATGAGCCCACCAACAACCTCGATCCTCAGGCCAAGGAGGCGCTGTTGACCGCTCTCCACCAGTACGAGGGCACCATCATCCTCGTCAGCCACGACACCGACTTCGTTGCCAACCTGGGGCCGGAGCGGGCCATCCTCATGCCTGAGGGCGCCAC
>DATFFO010000129.1:0-12675 GCA_035250025.1 Acidimicrobiia bacterium | reverse complement strand
CATTGATCGCCGTCTTCGCGGTCGTCTACGCCGGGTGGTGGGTGACGAGCGGCCGCCCCCGCATCACCGCGGCCGGGCACGAGGTTCTCGACCGGGTGCGCTCCCAACTCGATCCCGATCTCCAGATCGCCGCCATCGGCGTGACCAGCTTGCCCCTCGAGCGCGCCATGCCGGTCATCGCCATGTACGGGCGCGACGCCCTCACCGGCGGACTCTCCGGTCTCCGCAAGGTGATGACGGGCAATCCGGCGCCTTCGGTGTTGGTCGCCCGCTCGTCGCTGAGCCGCTGAGCTAGAAGCGCTAGAGGAACAGCACGGCGGCCAGCCCGGCCACCAGGGCGTAGACGGCAAACGGCATCAACCCCACACGTTTCAACGCCGACAGCACCAGGGCGATGGCGGCGTACCCCGACACGGCCGCCACCACCAAGCCGACCCAGAGACTGGCGTCAATCCCGCCCGCCTCGCTCACGTCGAGGAGAGAGAGGAGACCGCCGCCGGCGATCGTGGGGACGCCGAGCAGGAACGAAAACCGGGCTGCCTCCGACGGCGCCAGACCCAGCATCGAACCTGCGGTGATGGTGGACCCCGATCGGCTGACCCCCGGGATCAGGGCGACGGCCTGGGCGAGGCCGATGAGAACGGCCTCGCCGGGGCGGGCATCGAGCATCTCCCTGCGCCCGTTGGCGAAGCGGCTGCCGACGAAGAGGATGAGAGCGGTGCCCATGAGGGCAAAGCCGACCTTGCGGGGATCGTCCTGGAATCGCTCGAGGGACCCTTCTAGCGGCAGACCGATCAGGGCGGGGATCGTACCCAGGATCAGGAGCACCCATAACCGCCGTCCTCCCCCGTCCTGGCGAAAACGGAACAGGCTGGCGATGTCGGACCGGAAGTAGACGAGCACGGCGAGGAGCGTCCCCAGATGGAGGACCGCCGAGACCAGCAGCGACGGTTCTGCCGTCTCCAGCCCGAGCGCCGACAGTGCCGCCGGGACGAGCACCAGATGGCCGGAGGACGAGATCGGAAGGAACTCGGTGAGGCCCTGGACCAGGCCCCAGATGATGGCGGACAGCACTTTCTCAGGTTACCGAGTCGGCGATTCCACCCCGACCACGAGCCGACCGGAGCCAGCGGCGGCGGCGGCGGGGCCGAGCCATTCCGGTGGCACGGCCAGTGTCCCGCTGTCGTCGGCGAAGGCTTCTCCTGCGCCCACGTCCACTACGAGAGCCGGGAAAGTGATTGGAGCGCCGTCCTCACCGGACGGGAGGATGACTCCACTCGCCCGCAGTCCCGGGGCGGCATGGCCGGGCATGGGCGCACTGATGAGGAGCCACCCGTCGGGTATGACGGTCTCGGAGACCATGGATGCAACCAGAGGCTCGCCGGCCGCCAGATCGATCACCGCCACCCCGGTGGGCTCGGCGGTGGCGAAGCCGGGCGCCGGCACCTGGCGTCGTTCCACGAGGTCCTCGGTGAGGGGAGTGCCGGCGGCGACATCGACGGCCAGGAATGTGAGCGTGGCCGGCGGCGGTGGGGCGAACTCGCTCCACAACGCCAGCGCCACCAGGGCAATGGCTGCTGCCCAGCGCAGGTACGGAGGCCGTTGGAGCCAAAGCATCGGGACAACCGTACGGACGGCGTCCCGGGCTGAGAAGGGGGTCGACCGGAGGTGTTCTCCGGGACGGGCACCGTCCCTATCCGCTCCCTTACCGGCTGGCGGCGGCGGCGTCGGTGGTCTTCGACTCGGTCTTGGTCGTCTCGGCCGCCTTCTTGGAAGGCTCGGCCTTCTTGGACTCGCCCGACTTGGAGTCGGACTTCACCGTGCTCTTGGTCTCGTCGGAACTGGTCTTGGACCCGTTGCGCGAGTCCGTCACGTAGTAACCGGACCCTTTGAACACGACCCCGCTGGCGTGGAAGACCTTTTGCAGCCGGCCCCCGCACTCGTCGTGGACGCGCAGCGGCTTGGCCGAGAACTTCTGGAAGACCTCCAGACGTTGGCCGCACTCCTGGCAGAGATATTCGTATGTGGGCATGTTGAATCAGACCGCGTGTTCGAGAACGTCGCCAGTGTAAACCGGGCCGAGTCGGTTTCCATTCCTGCCGAGGACCAAGAGACCCGTTCCTACACTTCGTCGCCGTGAGCGTCGTCCTCGCCCTCGTGGGCGCCTATCTCGTCGGCAGTTTCGACTTCGCCGTCGCCGTGGCCCGAATGCACGGCGTCGACATCCGTCAGGTTGGCAGCGGGAACCCGGGAACATCCAACGTTCTCCGGACCCTGGGAAAGGGCCCGGCAGCGATGGTCTTCGTGGGCGACCTTCTCAAGGGGGTGATTGCGGCCGCCATGGGGACAGTTGCCGGCGCCGGCGATCCTCAGGGCGTGTGGGCATTCGCTGCCGGCCTGGCGGCGGTGCTCGGCCATTGCTACCCGGTGTTCCATCGCTTCCGGGGAGGAAAGGGAGTGGCGACCGGCGCCGGGGTACTCCTGTACACAATCCCCCTGGGTGGCCTGCTCCTGGCCGCACTTTGGGGGCTGATCGTCGGCGTCGGCCGGGTTGCCTCCATCGGGTCCCTGGTGGTCGTGATGCTCGCCTTGCCGGTTGCCTACTGGCAGGGCGTGCGCGGCGTCTCGCTGCTCATGCTCGGCGTCATCCTCCTGCTGATCGTCTGGCGCCATCGGGGAAACATCGCCCGGATGCTCGGAGGCGGCGAGAGCAGGGTCGCTTGATCCATTGCTGCCTCTACGCTGCCTGACGATGACCTCGGACATCTCAGCCCAACTCGACACCCTCCCCGAGCCGGTTCTGGACGACCTCCGCCGCTTCGGCTTCGACCAGGAGTGGTTCGTGGAGGAGGTGGCGAGCCTCCAATCGGAGGGGCGCAGCGACAACCAGGTTCGCGGCGACATCGCCCCGCCCGAACCGGATGACATCGTCGACCTCCCGTCTGGCGACACCGCCGAGGGGCAGAGGGCGGCGCGCCGAGGAGAGGAGGCTCTGGCGAGCGGGGAATGTGCCCTGGTCGTCCTGGCCGGCGGCATGGCGACGCGTATGGGAGGAGTGGTCAAGGCGCTCGTCGAGGCGTTGCCGGGCCGCACATTCCTCGACCTGCGCCTGGCGGAGCAGGAGACGCTCGAGCGAAGAACCGGCTGCACCGTCCCCTTGTGGCTGATGACGAGCCACGCCACCGATGGCCCCATTCGGGAGGCGCTCGGTGCCCGGCTCGATGGTTACCGGGTAGCGGTGTTTCCCCAGCGGGTTTCCCTGCGTCTGACGCCAGACGGTGAGCTGCTCCGGGACACCGAGGGCAACGTGAGTGAGCATTCCCCCGGTCACGGGGACCTGCCCGAGGCCCTCCAGGCCAGCGGCCTTCTCGACAGGTTCATCGAGGAGGGGGGCCGCTATGTGACCAGCGCCAACCTGGACAACCTGGGCGCCACCCTCGATCCGATCGTCGTGGGCACCCATGCCCTCGGTGGCTGTCCCGTCACCTGCGAGGTGGTCGACAAAGTCGGTACCGACAAGGGCGGCATTCCGGTTCGTCTCGATGGCCGCCCCGTGATTCTGGAGGAGTTCAGGATCCCGCCCACCTTCGATGCCTCCCAGGTGCGGGTCTTCAACACGAACACGTTCCATTTCGACGCCGACCCCCTTCGCGACCTGTCCATGCCGTGGACCTACTTCGTCGTCCAGAAGCGGGTCGAGGATCGGGAGGTCATCCAGTTCGAGCGGCTGGTCAACGAGGTGGCGAGTCATCTTGCAACCGGTTTTCTGCGTGTCCCTCGTGAGGTTCCCCGCACGCGCTTTCTTCCCATCAAGGACGAAGGCGATCTCGTGGGAATGCGCGAGGACATCGCCGCCGTCGCCCGAGATCGGGGCATGGTGTGATGCGGCCCCTCGATGAGGCACGCGCCGAGGTCCTCTCGGCCATGGTCCGGCTGGACTCGGAGCGGGTCGAGCTCGCCCACGCCTCCGGCCGCGTCCTGGCCGAGGACGTCGTCTCTCCTCACGATATCCCTCCGTTCCCCAACTCGGCCATGGATGGATTTGCGGTGCGGGCCGCCGACGTCGTCGCCGTCCCCGTCCGACTGGAGGTGCTGGAGGACGTTCCCGCCGGGTCGATGCCGACCCATGAGGTCGGGCCGGCGACTGCGATCAAGATCATGACCGGCGCACCGATGCCGATCGGAGCGGACGCAGTGGTCAAGGTGGAGGTCACGGCGCAGGCCGGCGACGGCACAGTCGACATCATGGAGTCGGTGGCGGCCGGAACGGCGGTTCGTCCCGCAGGTGGCGACATCTCCGCCGGTACCAATGTGCTGGCGGCGGGGACGCGCCTGGGCCCCGTCGAGGTGGCCCTGCTCGCCACGGTCGGCGCCCATCGGCCCCAGGTGAGCCGCCGACCCCTGGTGGCCGTGATGTCCACGGGCGACGAGTTGCGGCCGCCCGATACCCCCCGCCTGGAGCCGGGCCTGATCCGCGACTCGAATCGGCCCCTGATGAGCGCCCTGGTGGCGGAGGCCGGGGGCGATGTGCTCGACATGGGCATCGTCGCCGACCGCGAGGGAGACCTCACCGCCGCCCTGGATAGGGCTTCCGAGGAGGCCGACGTGATCATGACCTCGGGCGGGGTCTCGATGGGCGAGTACGACCTCATCAAGCAGGTGTTGACGCGCCGTGGGGACGTGGCGTTCTGGCAGGTGGCCATGCAGCCGGCCAAGCCGTTCGCCTTCGGACGCATTGGTTCGACCCCGCTGTTCGGCCTTCCCGGAAACCCGGTATCGGTCATGGTGGCTTTCGAGCAGTTCGCCCGTCCCGCCCTGCTGACGATGCAGGGGGCCACCCAGTTCCTCCGGCCCAGGATCATGGCGAGGATGGGCGAAGCGGTGGCATCGGATCCCGCCAAGGTCGTCTTCTTGCGGGTAGTCCTTCGCCCGGAGGACGGGGAGAACGTCGCCTATCTGTCAGGAGGCCAGGGGTCAAACGTGCTCTCGGCCCTCGCCGCGGCCGACGGTTTGGCGGTGGTGCGCGCCGGGGTCGACGGTCTTGCGGCCGGTGACCGGGTCGAAGTCGAGCTGTTCCGCCATCCGTCGCGAGACTTGCGATGACGACATGTGCCTTCTGCGGTGGAACCGAGACGGTGGTCGGGGAGGTGGCCGAATTCGAGCGGGTGGCGATCTGCGCCGGTTGCGCCGAGGCCTTTAACCATCAGCTCGGTCACCAAGAGGGAGCATGCACCAACTGCGGGAGGACCATGCCTGAGGCGGGACGCCTCCACGGCGAGGGGGCGGTGACGATCTGCGAGGTCTGCCTCACCGCCGGCCCGGACGTCGCCACGGCACCGGCGCTGACTCATCTGACCACTGAGGGTGAGGTCCACATGGTGGACGTCGGCGAGAAGGCGGCCACACCGCGACGGGCGGTGGCAGAAGCGCTGGTGACGATGTCCGCCACGCTGGCGGACCGCTTCTTTTCAGGGGAGCTGCCCAAGGGCGACGCCCTGGCGACGGTGCGCCTGGCGGGGATCATGGCCGCCAAGCGGACCCCGGAACTCATCCCCCTCGCCCATCCCATCTCGCTCACCGCGGTCGACGTCACTGTTGAGCGGCACGCCGAGGGGGTGCGGATCCAGGCGGAGTGCGCGGTGACCGACCGGACCGGAGTCGAGATGGAGGCACTCACCGCCGTTTCGGTGGCGGCCCTCACGCTCTACGACATGGTCAAATCAGTGGAGCGGGGGGTGGTCATCGGACCGATCCGGTTAGTGTCAAAGGCCGGCGGCCGGTCGGGCGAATGGAGGGCCGCCCACCGAGAGTGATTGTCGCCCAGACGAACGTTCGCTAACCTGCACGAAGCCTTAGGAGTCAGACACAACCCATGACAGCCAGTCTCATCGTCGCCTTGCTGGTGATCGCCACGGTGTGGGGGTTTTATCTTCTTCCCTCACTCATGGGCGACCGGCGCGATGCCCCCCTCAGTTCGACTGAGCAATTCAACCGCTGGACCTCTCTGATGGCCGACGTGCAGCGCCGCCAGGTGACCGCTTCGGCCTCGTCCAACCGGGTCACCGTCCGTGCTCGTCGTCGCCGGGTCCTCACCATGCTGATCGCCGCTGCCGTCGGCACCCTCTTCGTGGCCTGGTGGCAGGACTCCCTCAAGTGGCTACTGGTCCACCTGGCTGTCGACGTGCTCCTCGCCATCTATGTGGCGGTGCTGGTGCAGCTGCGGCAACGCCGGGACTACCGGGTGGCCACCGACCACCTGCCCGAGCGACTGGCCGAGCGCCAGGAGACCCAGGTCAGGGTCATCGCCCGCTAGAACAGTGCTGAAGAATTCACTCCAGCGGTTGCCTACAGCTCTCTCACGGGGCCCTTTGCGGACCGACAGGTACCGCTTCCGCTGCTGTTCGACACCGTCCTAGGGCATTCACTCGACGTGGCGGACCTTCCCTCCATCGACGAGATTCGACGCACGCTCGACGAACGCTTCGCGGCGCGTGAGATCGCCCTCAGTCAGGGACGCCTCGTCATCCGCTCGTCGGCCAATGCCATCCGTGCGCTCCATCGCCGGGAATGGGAGGCGGCCGATGAGAAGATCGCCGAGGCCGATGCCGCCCGCGACGAGATCCTCGCCGCGGTCGAGTCCCAGCCCGCCATGGCTCAGGCCGGCTTCATCTCCGACGCCGTCAAGGAACTGGCCGAGGCCCACCTCACACGAGCGCTCTTCCTCGGCCGCCGCCTGCCGTCGCCAGAAGATCTGCGCATCGATGTTGTGCCGTGGCTGCACGGCCTCGGCGAGGCGGTGGGCGAGATCCGACGGCGTCTGCTCGATCTCCTGCGAGAGGGAGCGGTGGGAGAGGCCGAAGAGCTCCTCGTGGCCATGGACGACATCGTCGACCAGCTCGCGTCCATCGACTACCCGGACGGGATGACCAACGCCTTGCGTCGCACGACTGACGTCGCCCGCTCGTTGACCGAGCGATCCCGGGCCGACCTCACCGCCACCGTGGTCCAGGAGCGCCTCCGCCGGACCCTCGACACGGGGTAGCGTGGCGGTCATGATCGTCACCACAACCGCGCTCGTGGACGGGCACCCCGTCAGCGAGTATCTCGGCATCGTCAGCGGCGATGCCGTGATGGGCGCCAACGTCTTCAAGGACCTGTTTGCCGGGATCCGCGACCTGGTCGGGGGCCGTTCAGCTGTGTACGAGCAGGAGCTCGAGCGCGCCAAGCAGATCGCCCTCGACGAGATGACCGAAAAGGCGACAGCCCTCGGGGCCAACGCCGTCATCGGCGTCGACCTCGACTACGAGACGGTCGGCGCCAAGGGGAGCATGCTGATGGTGTCGGCCTCCGGCACCGCCGTCCGCCTGGGCTGAGATGCAGCAACGAACGCTGGGAGCGGGCGGACCCGCGGTCGGCGCCGTCGGCTACGGGGCGATGCCCCTCAACTGGGAGTACGGCACGCCGGTTTCCGACGCCGAGGCGAAGGAGGTCGTCGACCGCGCCCTCGACCTCGGTTGCACCCTGATCGACACCGCCGATTCCTACGGGCCGTTCGTCAACGAGGAGTTGCTGGGTCGCTGCCTGGGTAATCGCCGGGACGAGGCATTCGTGTCGACCAAGACTGGCCTGGTCATGACCAATCCCGAGCCGATCACGTATGAGAAGAACGGGAGCCCCGATCACATCCGGGCATCGTGCGACGGCTCACTTGCCCGCCTGGGGATCGACGTCATCGACCTCTACACGCTGCATCGGGTCGATCCCGACGTCCCGGTCGAAGAGAGCGTGGGCGCCATGGCCGGCCTGGTGGATGTGGGGAAGGTGCGCTTCCTCGGACTCTCCGAGGTCGACGTCACCACGCTGGAGAGGGCCGTGTCGGTCCATCCGATCGCCAGCGTCCAGTCCGAACTGTCGCTGTGGACCCGGGGCGCCCTCGATGACGTCTTGCCATGGTGCACGGCTCGAGGGGTGGCGTTCCTGCCTTTTTCACCGCTGGGTCGCGGCTTTCTCACCGGAACCCTCGACACGTCCTCCATCACCCCCGCCGACTTTCGCTACGGCATGCCCCGTTTCGAAGGCGAGGCGGCTCTGGCCAACCAGGCCATCGTCGACGGCATCGCCAGGGTGGGCCGGCGCCACGGAGCCAGCAACGCCCGGGTCGCCCTGGCGTGGCTCCTGGCCCAGGGTCCGATGATCATCCCCATCCCTGGCACCAAGCGGGTGCGTTACCTGGAAGACAACGCCGGGGCGGCCGACCTGGTGTTGACGGCCGAGGACCTGGCCGACCTCGACGCCCTCCCCGAACCGGTGGGCGCCCGCTACTAGGCGGTCGTGTAGGCGTTCTTTGGACGAGCGGTTACGGCCCGCTGGTTCCTTTGGGCCTCCGTGACGCTCTGCGCGATCCACCGTCCAAACAACCGTCAGCCCGCAACTCTCCGTCCAAAGAACGACAGGGGAGGGGGTTGCCGACGTCCTCGCTAGAATGTAGGCACACCTAGGGGGTGTAGCTCAGCCCGGAAGAGCGCTTCCCTCGCACGGAAGAAGTCGTCGGTTCAAATCCGATCACC
The DNA here is from genome assembly GCA_035250025.1 of Acidimicrobiia bacterium. GTDB lineage: Bacteria > Actinomycetota > Acidimicrobiia > Spongiisociales > ZC4RG35 > DATFFO01. Next base: position 4,108 of record DATFFO010000129.1, on the reverse strand, counting down.
TCCACCAGGATCGGCCCGCAGGATTCGCTACGCGAATGGCGTGCAGATATCTGTACAGGGTGCGGGTAACGGCACGTCAATTTTGCGGAAGCACTCGCAACTACTGGCGGCGGGCCATAGCCAGGGCCTCGGCGGCCGAGGCTCCCAAATCGATCTCGGCGATGGCCCAGGTCGCTCCTGCCTCAGCCAGCGAAGCCTCGTCGGGGTGATCTCCGCCGATCAGGGCCACATCGATGTCGCCCGGCTCGTACCCGCCCTCGTTCAGGAGTTGGGAGACATGAGCCGGGGTCCACTCGTCCACACCGACGGCGGCAATACCCTCCAGGCCATGGCGGGCGGCGCGGCGCGGTCCCGCCGTCGCGGGGACGGTCGCAGCCACCCAGATGGGGCATCGGGGGCGCTGGACGCAGGCGACCGTCGTCGGGCGTCTTCCGGCCGACTCCACCGGGTCGCCGCTCAAGGCGACGGTGAGCAACTCGAGGCCGTCGTCGAGCACCCTCGCTCGGGAGCGGGCGTCGGTCAACGGCTCGTCGAATGCCGAGTACTCGCCGTATTCGTCGTGTCCCAGGCCGACTCCCAGCGTCAGCCGGCCCCCCGACAAACGATCGAGAGTCGCCGCCTGCTGGGCAACGACCTGGGGTCGGCGCCGCGGCAATGGAGTCACCATGGGGCCGATGCGGACCTGATGGGTGGCTGTGGCCACGGCGGCGAGCGTGACCCACGGATCGGCGAACGGATCCCCGGTTCGGTTCCACAGGTGGTCCCACACGAAGAATGCTTCCCAGCCGGCGGACTCGGCCGCCACTGCCACGTCGGCGATAACACTGGGCTGGGCGAGGTCAGCGGACAATGACGACGACAGGCCCCACCTGAGAGAGTCCCTCATCCGGCAGCGTCGCTGCCCAACGGGTAGGTCCTCTCCACGATCCTCCGGACCTCATCGGCGTCCTCGGCCCGCACCAGCAGATGGCTGGGTTGAAGCGCCACGAGCCCACCGGTCTCGGGGTGCTCGTTGCGGATCAATCGCACCGTGAAGCCGGCGTCGATACAGGCGGCCTCGATGACATTGGCCCGAAACAGGTCATAGCCGACCGGGATCGTGGCGAGTTCCACACCCATGCGGCCAGCGTACCGTCGGGGTTGGATTCGTGGCCATGGGGTACCAGTCCGGCACTCAACGAAGGAGGACGTGTGGGCGTCAGCGTTCGATACATAGTCGACGACGTTCAGTCGGCGATGGAGTTCTACCGGGATCACCTGGACTTCGAGGTCGAGATGGACGCTGCTCCCGGGTTCGCCGCCCTCCGCCGCGGGGATCTGCGGCTTCTCGTCAACGCTCCCGGCGCCGGCGGAGCCGGCAAGGCGGGCGGCAGCCCGGAGCCAGGTGGATGGAACCGATTTCAGGTCGAGGTCGACGATCTACAGGTCGTAGTGGATGACCTCAGGTCCCAGGAGGTCGTCGTGCGGGGGGACATAGTCGAGGGCGGAGGCGGCAACCAGGCCGTCATCGAGGACCCGGCGGGCAACCCGATCGAGCTGTTCCAGCCGGCCCGCTGATCCCGTGGCGAGACGTCCGTGTCGGCACGATTAGCCTGCCGCCGCGAACCGAAGGAGGATCGTGGCTGAATCGCTCGCAGATTGGATTGAGACCTACCGGGTCGCCTGGGAGAGGGCCGACACCGAGATGGCGGTGGCCTTGTTCGCCGAGGAATCCACCTACCGGTCGAACATTTTCGAGGAACCGCATCGTGGTCGGGACGGGGTCCGGGCCTACTGGGATTCGGTGACCAGCACGCAGAGCGACGCCACCGTGAGGATGGGGCGGCCCTTCGCCGACGGCAGCCGAGTGGCCGTCGAGTTCTGGACCACGATGAAGGTCGAGGGTGACGACGTGACCCTGCCCGGTTGCCTGCTTCTCGACTTCGACGACGACGGGCTCTGCACGAGTCTGCGCGAGTACTGGCACTTCTCCCCGGGCACCGCCGAGCCGCCGCCGGAGTGGGGGTCGTAGTCCGCGGCGGCTGAACGAGATAGGGGAGGTGCCCCGGTAACCTCGCACCGTATGCCCGCCCGCTTTCTCGCCGCCCTGGCGGCCTTGTTACTCCTTGCCGCCTGCTCGCCCGACGGGTCGGACACGACTACAACAACCGCCCCCGGCCCATCCACCACGGTTGAGGTCTCGGCGCCATCGACCGCGGCCCCGACCACAGCCTCCCCGACCACATTGCCCCCCGGCACCGAGGAACTGCCCGAGGAGGTCCGGACCCAGCTCGCCGAGCTCATTGCCCTCACCGAGCAGTCCCGGGAACTGGAGTTCCTCGAACAGCCGAACGTCGTCGTTGTGTCCGATGAGGAGTTGGCCGAACGTGTCCGCGGTCAGCTCGAGGAAGACCTCGAGGACCTGCCCGCCGACCAGGCCCTCTACGACCTCCTCGGCCTCATCGACGACGGCACCGATCTCGGTGCCCTGTATTCCGACCTCTACTCGGAACAGGTCGCCGGGTACTACGACGGCGAGGTCGGAGAACTGGTGGTGCCGATGGCCGACGAGGGCTTCACTCCCGTCCAGCGGGCGACGCTCGTCCACGAGCTGACCCACGCTCTCACCGACCAGCATTACCAGTTCCACGCCCGCTACATCGAGATGATCGACAGCGACCGCTACGACGAGGCCACGGCCTATCAGGCCCTGATCGAGGGAGACGCCGTCCTCACCGAGTTCATCTACCTGCAGGGGCTGACCCCTCAGGAACAGGGAGAGTTCTTCGCCGAGTCCTTCGGGGTGGATACCGAGGTATTCGACGCTGCGCCCCAGTTCATACGCGACGCCCTCATCTTCCCCTACGACAGCGGCTTCATCTTCGTCGACCGCCTCAACCAGAGCGGCGGCTTCGATGCCATCGGCGCCGCCTACGAGACGCCGCCCGTCTCCTCCGAGCAGATCATCGACCCCGCCGACTACCCGGCGGACGCCCCGGTCGAGGTCGAGCTTCCCGCCATCACCCTCGACGGGTACGAGCCCGAATACGAGTCGACGTGGGGTGAGCTGGGGTTCGCCCTGATGTTCGACCAGTTCCTGGAGCCGTCGACATCCACCGCCGCCTCCGGGGGGTGGGGCGGTGACACGTATCAGATCCTGTTCGACGGCACCGATGTCGTTCTCGCCATGCGCTACCGGGGAGACAGCGCCGCCGACGCCGACGAGCTGGGGGCGGCGCTTCGGGCCTACCTCCCCCTGGCCATGGACGTGCCCGAGGATGCCGAGCCGATGGAGGACGGGACGGGCCACCGCGGCGAGGATGACGCCTGGGTCCGCATCGAAGGCAACGAGGTCTTCTTCGTGACCGCATCCGACGGCGACGTCCTCGACGAGGTCGTCTCCCAGGTGGTCACCGTGATCAACCCGACGGACACGACGGGCGGCTGACCTACTTTCGTCCCGCCCGATGCTGGCGTAGGTTGCGCGCCATGGATGTGAGGGGATCGAACGGGCAGGTGTGGGACGTCCAGGTAGCTTCGGGTTGGCGGTCCCGCCTCGCGGGGCTGATGGGTCGCACACCCCGTCCGTTACTGATCGCCACCAGCCGCGTTCACAGCTTCTGGATGCGGCGGCCGATCCGACTCGTCGGCGTCGACCAGGCCGGTGAAGTGGTCGAAGTCCGGATCCTCGCCCGGCGCCGTCTTGCTCGCGTCAACGGTGCTCGCTGGATCCTGGAGCTGCCGTTGGAGGAACCGTTCCCCCAGCCCGGCGACCGGCTGACCCCACTCCCAATCACTCCCGCTTTCGCGCATCGATCGCGCCGGAATTGACGGGATCGATGCGCGAAAACGGGGGGTTTGGCCTTCGGCGGTGGGGGCGGCGAACCTGTGGTCGATGCCCGGCCGTCTCTACCTGTGTTCCACTCCGATCGGGAACCTCGGTGATGCTTCCTCGCGCCTGATAGAGACCCTGGCCGCTGCCGACGTAGTGTTCGTGGAGGACACCCGACGGAGCGGCAAGCTCCTGAATGCGCTCGGCGTCTCGGCGCCGCTGCGGTCGTTCTTCGCCGGCAATGAGCGGCAGCGCTCGGGCGAGGTGGCGGCCGAGCTGGAGGCGGGGCGGGTGGTC
>DATFFO010000128.1:0-5971 GCA_035250025.1 Acidimicrobiia bacterium | reverse complement strand
GTATCGACAAGGTGAGGGCCGCCGGCACCGACCTGGTGGATGCGGCCAACGCCAAGTCGATCGACTTCGAGATCGGCCCATTTGAGATCCGGGCCGAGCTGGCGCCTGCATAATCGGCGAGAGTTGCATCTAACACGCATATCGAATTAGAGTTGCACCTATGGCGCAACCAAACGTAGTCGGTCTGATCGGCGATGTCGTCGGATCCCGCACTGCGCCCGACCGCGCCGCCCTGCAGGCGCAATTGTTGCTGGTCCTCGAGGATGTCAACGAGCGGCTGGGGGGGCAGCTGTCGGTGACCCTCGGGGATGAATTCCAGGGTCGATATGCCGACCTGGAGACGGCGGTGATGGCGTCGCTCCGTCTACATCTCGGTTTGACGGGATTCGCTCGCCTCCGGGTCGGGATCGGGCGCGGGGTTCTCGCCTTTCAGCAAGAGGGGGAGTCACCATTCGGCCAGGACGGTCCGGTGTGGTGGAGAGCCCGGGAGGCGGTGGAGCAGGTGGAGGCGGAAGAAGACATCACGTGGACCCGGGTCGAGACGGGGACCGAGTGGGACGCCCTGCTCAACTCGTATTTGCGCATGCGGGATACGGTCCTGGCGCGCCTCGACGCGGTCGACGCCGTTGTCTGTTCAGGACTGCTCGACGGCATGACCCAGAAGGCCCTGGCCGAGCAGGTGGGCCTCAACCAGAGCTCCGTCAGTCGCCGGGTAAGGAACCATGGCCTGGCGGCTGTCGTCGTCGCTTCGCGGTTTCGGCTCGGTGTTCTCGAGGTCGAGGCATGAAGGTGGCGGCCGCGGTCTTGATCATCGTCCTCCTGACCGTTCCGGCCAATTGGTTCATCCGCTTCCTGCTCGTTCGCATCCGCGCCATCGAGACCGGCGGGGCGCAGGGAGCGGGACGCTGGATCGGGATTCTCGAGCGGATGATCATCCTCCTCCTCATCGTGGGGGACGAGGCCGGGGCGGCTGCCCTGGTCGTGGCCGCCAAGGCCATCCTTCGGTTCCCCGAGATAACCGGTGAGGAGCCTCACCTCAGTGCCGAGTACGTCCTCATCGGCTCGTTGGCCTCGTGGCTCCTGGCGATCGCCGGTGGCTTGGCTGTGAAGGGCCTGGTGGGGGTCCTCTGACGTCGCCTTCAAGGAAAGCAGGAGCGGCTTCTATCCTTTCGGAATGACCGCTTCGACCTCCGGGAATGGCCGCGCGCCCCAGGCTCGGCGATGAGCCTGCAGGCGGGCATCGTCGGACTCCCCAACGTCGGCAAGTCGACTCTCTTCAACGCGCTCACCGCGGCCGGGGTGGAAGCGGCCAACTACCCCTTCGCCACCATCGAGCCCAACGTCGGAGTGGTGGCCGTGCCGGACCCGCGCCTGGCCCGGATCGCGGCGGTCATCGAAACCAAGGAGATCATTCCTGCCACGGTCGAGATCGTCGACATCGCCGGCCTCGTGCGGGGAGCCAGCGAGGGCGAGGGCCTGGGCAACCAGTTCCTGGGTCACATCCGCTCGGTCGACGCCGTACTCGAGGTCGTGCGCTGTTTCGAAGATGCCGACGTCAGCCATGTCGAAGGTTCCGTCGATCCCTTGCGTGACATCGCCACGATCGAAACGGAGTTGATCCTGGCTGATCTCCAGGTGGCGGAGCGGCGCTTGGAGCGTCTGGAGCGGGGCGCCCGTTCCGGCGACATGGCGCTGATCGCCGAACGAGACGTCGTCCGGCGTCTCGTCGACCAGCTCGGCGCCGGGACCGCCGCCCGTGATTCGGCCTGGACGGCTGCCGAGCGCCGGGCTCTGGCTGAGCTGCAGATGCTCACTGCCCGTCCCGTCCTCTACGTGTGCAACGTCGACGAGGAAGGTCTGAAGGGCAACAGCCACACCAAGGCCGTCCAGGCGTGGGCTCATGGCCGGGATGCGGCCGTGGTGGTGATATGTGCCCAGGCCGAGGCCGAGATCGCCGAACTCGACACGGAAGATCGGGCGCTGTTCCTCGCCGAACTTGGTCTCAGCGAACCGGGCCTCGACAGCCTCGCCCGCGCCACATATGACTTGCTGGGCCTGCGCACGTTTTTCACGGCCGGTCCCAAGGAGATCCGGGCCTGGACGGTCGCGGCCGGGGCGACGGCCCCGGCGGCTGCCGGTGTGATCCACTCTGACTTCGAGCACGGGTTCATCCGCGCCGAGGTCTACAGCGTCGATGACCTGCTCGCCCACGCCAGCGAGACCGCTCTGAGAGCCGCGGGCAAGCTCCGGGTGGAGGGCAAGGACTACGTCGTCGCCGATGGCGACGTGATGCACTTCCGCTTCAACGTGTGACCCCAACCCCCGTTTTCGCGCATCAAACGCGTCGGATTTGGCGGAATCGATGCGCGAAAGCGGGGGCGGGACACCCTTCTAGGGGACGGTGAGGACCGGGCACGGCGCCGTGTGGGCGACCCGGTCGGCGACCGAGCCGACGATGATCCGCTCCACGATGCCGGCACCGCGCCGACCGACCACCAGGAGGCCCGCATTCTCCGTCCGGCACACTTCGGAAAGCCGGGTGGCGGGATCTCCCACCTCCTCGACCGTGTCATATGAGATGCCGTCGAGGTCGAGGGTCTCCTCCGCCTCGTCCAACACCTGGCGCCGGCCCTCGACGACGGCGTTGGCGAAGGCATCCGGGGTAGGCGGAGCTCCGCCGATTCCCCACCAGCCCTCCGGGGGACGAACCACCGTGGTGATCAGCAGCCGCGCCTTCCATCGCCGGGCTATCGCCACCGCGATCTTCGCCGCCTCCAGGCTGTGGTCGGAGCCGTCGACTCCGACCACCACTGTCCCGATGTCCCATGTCACGTGTATGACCTCCTCTGGCGCCTGAGCGTACTCTCGCGAGTGAGGGGCCCGGTCGGGGCCCCTCATTCGCTCTCTGGAACCGGAGAGGTGTCAGCCATCGCCCAGACCGGTCGCCTGAAAGGCCCGGTAGAGGAAGGCCGCCATCTCGCCGCGGGTTATGTTCCGCTCGGGGCAGAACATGGTGTTGGCTGGCGGGTTGCAGCCCTTGGTGATGCCCGCCGTGCCGAGACGGTCGATGTCGAGTTCATGGACGCTGGAGTCGTCGTCCACGAACAGGTCATCGCCGGCGCCGGGCGTGAGGCTGTAGCCCCGGACCATGAAGGTCGCCATCTCCGCCCGGGTCAACGTGCGTTGCGAGCAGAACATGGTGTTGTCGGGCGGGTTGCATCCCTTGGTGATGCCCGCCGCCGCCAGCTCGTTGATGTCGTTCTCGAAGACGTCTCCGGTGTCGTCGACGAAGAAGTCCTCGCCCGTGGCCGGCAATTCGAGCGCACGGTTGAGGAACGCCGCCATCTGGCCCCGGGTCACGTCGTCATCGGGGCAGAACATGGTGTTGTCGGGCGGGTTGCAACCCCTGGTGATCCCCTGCGTCGCCAGCCAGGCGATCTCCTTTGCGAACAGGTGGTCGTCGGGGACGTCATCGAAGCTGGGCGGCTCACCCGGGGGCGGCGGCGTCGGATCGTCCGCCGTGGTGACGCTGGTCGTGCTGAACTGCTCGCCGATCTGGTTGTTCGGATAGAGCCACAGCATCTCACCCGCGCCGGCCGTGGTGATGGCGTCACTCGTGCCGGCCGGCACCGCCAGGCTGAGTCCATCCTCCGACGTGATCTCACCGGCGAGGTCGACGGTCAGGTCCTCGATCAGCCCCGAGAGACCCAACTGGTCGAACACCGCCACGTCGATCTCGAAGGTGTCGGATGGGTTGACGCCGATGTCGCCGGTCAGGTCCACCGGCAGGTCGGCGACCCCGTCGTTGACGTCCGCCACGGCGAAGAACTCCAAGTCGAACGTGCCGGCGTCGAGATTCAGCAGGGCCGTCACCCACTCGCCGGTGGGATCGACGCCGCTGAGGAGGCCGAGATCGGCTGCCACGAGTATGTACTCGTCGTCGGGGTCGCCATCGGTGTTGATGAAGACGTCGATCTCGAGGGAGGAGGGGTGGGACCACTGATCGACGGCGACACCGAACTCCAGGAGGTTGTCCGCCGGCGTCGTCCGGTAACCGATGGCGTGGAATGATCCCGTCGAGGCGTCGCCTTGACCGATCAGCGTGTAGCCGTCGGCGAAGCCGTCGCCCGGCCCCGGGTTGGTGACGGAGACGGTGTCCTCGCCACCCTCGGCTGTCGCCCTGGACGCCGGGTCGGCCACGGCCAGCAGACCGACGACCATCGTGTCATCGGGATTCGCCTGGTTGGTGAAGCGGACCCAGCCATCGCTTTCGGCCTGGCTGAAGAAGGCGTCGTCGGAGTCCATCGCCGCCGGGTCGACGGTGAGCGACACATCGACGGACCCGCTGCCACCGGAGGTCGTCACACTGGAGGTCGAAAGCTCCCAGGTGACCCCGGGCAATGTCTGATTCGGGAGAAGCTCGACGTCGTAAGTGGCGTTACCGGCCAGGCGCGTGATCTCGATGGTCTCGGTCGACGTTCCGGCTTCGGTGGGATTCAGCCTCCCGAAGGAGAGGCCACCCGGCGAGGCGTAGGCCTCGACATCGAGGGCCGCCCGGTCTATCTGAACGACCCCTGTTCCCTGGGTGGCGATATCCACCGTGCCCTCCGGCAATGCCGGGCGGGCCGAGTTCATCAGCATCGCCTTGACCTGGGCCGGAGTGGCGTCCGGGTACTTGTCCAGCAGCTGGGCGGCGGCGCCGGCCACGTGGGGGGCGGCCATCGACGTTCCGCTGTTGAGAGCGGCTCCGTCTCCTGTCCCCACCGCGGCCGAGCGGATGGAGAACCCGGGAGCGCTCACGTCCGGCTTGAACGTGCTCCCGAACCCGGGACCGCGTGACGTGAAGTCCGCCATCGTGTCGGCCAGGTCGGGTCGCGGTACCTCGACGTCGTCGGAGAGGGTGACATTCACGGTTTCCGAGGTGGCCACGGCGAGGATGGCTTCGCCATCGGCCTGGCCCACCATCATCGCCGGGATCACGGGCTTGGGCTCGGTCCCGTTGTGTGCCATGCCGATGGGCGGCCCCGGCTCGCTGTTGAATACGAGCGCCCCGATGGCCCCGGCGTTCTCGGCGTTGCGGACCTTCACCGTGAACTCGCATCCGCCCCGCTGGATGAAGGCGATCTTCCCGGTCATGTCGTCGAGAGGGGTGCAGGCGTCGAGCGGATCCGCAACGGCAAGGTCGCCGGTCGTGTCCGGGCTGAGCGACCCGAACTCGCCTTCGGCGGCCTCGTAGTCGCCGGCAATCGATGGTGGTGAGTTGACGGTCATGCCCAGGAGGGTCACGCCGGAGTCAACCGAGGCGGCAACCGAAATCACGCCGTCGGCCACGGCCGGTGATCCGGTCATGTAGGGGACATCGCCCGAATTGCCCGACGAGGCGACGACCACGACACCGGCATCCGCGGCGTTCTGGGCGGCGATGGCCGACGGATCATCGGGATGGCCGAAGTCGGACCCGAGACTCATGTTGATCACGTCAACGGCGTCGTCGGTGCTGAGGTCGTTGTTGGGGTCGAGGGCGAACTCGATGGCGTCGGAGACGACGTCGGTCGAGCCTGCCGTGTCACCGAACACCTTCAATGCCATGAGGGAGGCCTCCTCGGCCATGCCCTCTTCGAGTGGGTCGCTGACGGGGTCGACCCCGGCGGCGGTGGCGGCGACGTGGGTGCCGTGGCCGTTCCCGTCGAGCGGGTCCGGGTCGGGTTGAGGGGTGTTCTCGGACGGATCGTCCGAGTCGGCGTTGTAGACGGGACCGGCGAAGTCGAAGCCATTCACCACCTTCGGTGTGGGGAATGTTCCCGGCTCAACCAGGCCCTTGTCGTTGTTCTCGTAGTCGGCGGCGATTCCGCTACCTCCGAACGAGGCGTGGGTGTAGTCGATGCCGGTGTCGATGACGGCGATCGTGATCCCGTCGCCGGTGAAGCCGGCGTCGCGTACCTCGTGACCGCCGATCGACGGCACACTGGTC
>DATFFO010000127.1:0-4528 GCA_035250025.1 Acidimicrobiia bacterium | reverse complement strand
GAACCCCAGGACGACATCACTCCCGAGGCCACGGTCACGGCCACAGTGGCGACGTCCTGTGGCGAGTTTACGATCGAACTCGACCCGGCGGCTTCACCGACGACGGTCGAGTCGTTCGTGTTTCTCGCCAGACAGGGTTTCTACGACGGCACCGTGTTCCATCGGATCGTTGCGGACTTCGTCGTCCAGGGCGGCGACCCCGACGCCGTGGGGACGGGAGGACCCGGCTACTCCATTCCCGACGAGTATCCCGAGGACGGCTTCGTCTACGAGCGGGGTGTCGTCGCCATGGCCAACGCCGGCCGCGGCACGACCGGCAGCCAGTTCTTCGTCGTGGTCGGGGACGACGCCTCGGTGCTGCTGCCTCAGTACAACGTGCTGGGGCGGGTCGTGGCGGGCGACGAGACGCTCGACGCCATCGCCGCCGTCCCCACCGCCACCCGTCCAGGCTCGCGCGAGCAGAGCTTGCCTCTCGAGAGCGTTTACATCGAGAGCATCGATATCACGGTGGGATGAACCGGGAACCACAGAAGGGGATCTGTCGTCACGTCACCGTAGGCTGACGGGCGGCATGGCGATCGACCTCCACACCCACTCGCAGGTCTCCGACGGCTCCGAGACGCCCGCCGAGGTCATACGCCGGGCGGCCCGTACCGGACTCACCGCCGTCGCTCTCACGGACCACGACATCCTGGCCGGCCTCGCGGAGGCCGTGGCGGCTGCCGACGAGACCGGCATCGAGCTGATCCCGGGCGTCGAGCTGTCGCTCGACTGGTCGGGCATGGTGCCCGACGCCGACGGGCTGGGAGGGATGCATCTCATCGTGCTGTGGGTCGACGACGAGACCGGACCTCTCCAGGACCGTCTCGCCGACCTGCGCTCGGGCCGCGACGACCGCAACCACACGATCCTCGAGCGCCTCGCCCAACTGGGCCTAGATGTACCCATGACCGAGGTGGCGGCGCGGGCGGGTGCAGGCTCGGTCGGCCGCCCTCACATCGCCGGGGTCATGGTCGACCGGGGCTACGTCCCCGACATCGCCACCGCCTTCGACGAGTACCTGGCCCAGGGGCGACCCGGCTACGTCGGTCGTCGTCGCCTGGCGCCGGGCGAGGCGATCGCCCTCGCCCGCCAATCCGGTGGGGTCCCGATTCTCGCCCACCCCCACACGCTCGGTTTCGACGACGACAACCGCCTAGTCGACATCCTGGAACGTCTGGTCGACGTCGGCCTGGTCGGGCTGGAGACCCACCACTCCGGGAACGAGCCCGACCGCCGCCGCGCCCTGCGGCGCATGGCGGCCCGCCTCGAGCTGGCCCCCTCCGGCGGCTCCGATTTCCACGGGACCTACAAGCCCGGCATCGAGGTGGGCACCGGCGTCGGCGACCTGGCCGTCCCGGCCGAGTTTCTCGACGAACTGCGTCGTCACCGGAGACTGCGGCATTGAGCAGCACGATGGGCCGGGCGGCGCTGGTCGTCTCGGCGGGAATCCTCGCCTCGCGCCTCCTCGGCTTCGTCAGGGAGATGGTCCTGGCCGCCGTGCTGGGCCGCTCGATCGAGGCGGACCTGTACCAGGCAGCCTTCACCATCCCCGACTTCATCTTCTTCCTGATGGCGGGCGGCTACCTCACCATCACCTTCGTGCCGATCATCAGCCGCAACCTGGCGGCAGGAGACTCCGACGGGGTGAACCACTCATTCACAGCCGTCATGCGGGTCGTCGGCGGCCTCATGCTCGTCGCCACCGTCGCCACGATGGCCGCCGCTCAGCCCCTCACCGAACGGCTGTTTCCGGATATCCCGGCCGACAGGATCCCCGAGCTCGTCGACCTCGTCCGGATCATCCTGCCCGCCCAGTTCTTCTTCGTCCTCGGCTCACTGCTCATGGCGGTGCAGTACGCCCATCGCCGGTTCCTGCTCCCGGCGCTGGCACCGCTGGTCTACAACATGGCCATCATCGCCGGCGGCTTCATCAGCGCCGCCATGGGCAACGCCGGCCCGGCCGGGTTCATGTGGGGGGCTCTGGCGGGGGCGGTCGTCGGCAACTTCGGCGTCCAATGGTGGGGAGCCCACCGTCTCGGAGTCCGCCTGACAAGCGGCGTGCCACTCATGCACAAGTCGGTCCCCGAGTACCTGACACTGGCCTTCCCCCTCATGATCGGGCAGTCGGCCGTCGCCCTCGACGAGGTATTCCTGCGCATCTTCGGCCAGCTCGGCAACTCCGGCGACATCGCCGGTCTCAACTATGCCCGCCGGGTCAACCTGGTGCCGGTCGGGGTGATCGCCCAGGCGGCAGGCGTCGCCTCCTTCCCCTTCCTCTCCCGCCTGTTCGCCGAACACCGGCTGGACGAGATGAAGGCGACCGTGGCCACCGCTCTCCGATCCAGCCTCGCCGTCGCCGGCCTGGGGGCGGCGGGGGCGATCGGACTGGCGTTGCCCATCATCCAGGTGAGCTACCAGCGTGGCGAGTTCACGGCGGGCGACACCGTCCTCGTCGCTCCGCTCCTGGCCATCTACGGGATCTCGATCCCGATGTGGGCAGCCCATCAGGTCTACACGCGGGCCTTCTACGCCCAGCGCAGGATGTGGCTTCCGGTGGTGATCGGCACGGCGACGACGGTGGTCTCGATCCCTGTCTACCTGTTCGGTGCCCGCAGCTACGGCGCCGCCGGCGTCGCCGGGGCCAGCGTGGTCGTGATGGGCGTCTACACCCTCGCCATCGGCTGGTGGTGGCACCGGGAGGTGCCGGCAGGTGAGATCGGGGCGAGTCTTGCCCGGATGCTCCTCGCCGGCATTCCCGCCACCGGTGCAGGTTGGGGTGTCACGCGGCTGCTCATGAGGGACGGTCCGGCCGGATTCGACACCGCCGCCATCACACTCTTGGCCGGCGGGTTGGCCACCATCGCCGTGTACGTGGCGGTGCTCAAGCTGATACGGGCTCCCGAGCTCGGAATGCTCAGACGACGGAGCGGGGACAGTCCCTCGATCGAATGATCGTCAGGTGGGGTCGCCCCGGTAGTCGGGCACGACGACATCGAGAGGGTCATCGGAGTCGCGTGGCAGGCCGGCTCGCACCCACGCCGGAGGCCGGTTTCCGATGGGTGGCGAGGCGAGGGCGACCTGCTCCAGTTCGAGGACGTGACTGATGGCAGCGACGATCGCCGCTGCCTCGGCCGGTCCAGCCCCGCCGACTATCTCGATCCGGTCAGTCATCGCCAAGTTCCACGAGCTCGATCAGCGTACCGGCCAGGTCCTTGGGGTGCACGAAGGCGATGCGGGCTCCCCGCCCTCCTCGCCGGGGCTCCGTGTCGATGAGTCGAGCTCCCTGGGCGGCGAGGTGGGCGAGGGCCACCTCGATGTCCACGACGGCGTAGGCGATGTGGTGGAGTCCCTCGCCGTTCGAGTCGAGGAAGCGACCGACCGGGCTGTCAGGGCCGATGGGCTGCAGTAGCTGGACGAACGAGCCACCGACGGGGATCATGGCCTCCTCGACCCCCTGCGTCGCCACGACCTCCCGATAGAGCGGCTCGACTCCGTAGCGCTCGGCGTATCCCGCCACGGCGGCGTCGAGGTCGCGCACGGCGATGGCGACGTGATCGAGGTTGATCAGCTTCACGACGCCCAAGTCAAGCAGGGCGCGATGGGCCCTCAGGGCGGATACCCTTGGGCCCATGAACAGCGTCATCACGGGGTTCGCCCGCACCCCCATCGGCCGCTACGGCGGCGCCCTCTCCTCGCTGCGGGCTGTCGAACTGGGTGGAGTGGCCATTGCCGCCGCCGTCGAGAGATCCGGTGTCGAGCCGGGGGCGATCGACGAGGTGATCTTTGGTCATGTGCTCCAGGCGGGTGAGGGCCAGATCACAGCCCGCCAAGCCGCCGTGAACGGTGGCCTCTCCATGACCATCCCCTCTCTGACAGTCAACAAGGTGTGCCTCTCGGGGATGTCGGCGATCGCCATGGCCGACAGGGGTGTCCGGGCCGGCGACGTGCGCTTCGCCGTGGCCGGAGGGATGGAGTCGATGTCCAACGCTCCACATGTCCTGCGCGAGCTGCGCTGGGGGGTGCGCATCGGCGATGCTGCCCTGGTCGACGTCATGCAGCACGACGGGCTGTTCTGTGCTTTCGACCATTGCACCATGGGCGAGTCGTCAGACCGCAAGAACCGCGACCTGGGCATCGACCGGGCCGAGCAGGATGAGTGGGCCGCCGAATCGCATCGCCGCGCCCACGACGCCACCGAATCGGGCCGGTTCGCCACCGAGACCACCCCCGTCGAGGTGCCCCAGAAGAAGGGCGATGCTGTCGTCGTGACCGCCGACGAGGGCATCCGTCCCGATTCCACCCCGGAGAGCCTGGGACGCCTGCGACCTGCCTTTGTCAACGACGGGACGATTACCGCCGGCAATGCCTCCCAGATCTCCGACGGTGCCGCCGCCGTGGTGGTGGCGGACCGGAAAGCGGCGGAGGCCTCCGGAATGCCGGTGGCGGCCGAGATCCTCGCCTACGGCCAGATCGGCGGCGTCGACGC